>CAZWRO010000113.1:2143-7296 GCA_964635365.1 uncultured bacterium
CGCGAGCGCGAGCAGGCCGGCGAATCCCTCTTCGCCAACCCGCGCAACGCCGCCGCCGGCTCCGTGCGGCAGCTCGACTCCAGCATCACCGCCGGCCGCCGCCTGGGCATCATCGTCTACGGCCTCGGCGCGGCCGAAGGCCTCTCCTTCGAGCGCCATTCCGAAACCCTGGACTACCTCGAACGGGCCGGGTTCCGGGCGAGCCCGGAGCGTCGCGTCTGCCGGGGTGTGGAGGAGGCCGCCGCCTACTGCGCCGAGTGGCAGGAGAAGCACGCCGACCTCGGCTACGGCGCCGACGGCGTGGTGGTCAAGGTGGATTCCCTCGCGCTCCAGCGCGAGCTCGGCCAGGTCTCCCGCAGTCCGCGCTGGGCCGTCGCCTACAAGTTCCCGCCGGAAGAGCAGACCACGGTCCTGCTCGACATCCAGGTCTCCGTCGGCCGCACCGGCGCGCTGACGCCCGTGGCCGTCATGGAGCCCGTCGTCGTCTCCGGCTCCACCGTGCAGAACGCGGTGCTCCACAACGAGGACGAGGTCGCCCGCAAAGACGTCCGCATCGGCGACACCGTCATCATCCGCAAGGCCGGCGACGTCATCCCCGAAGTCATCGGCCCCGTCATCAGCAAGCGCACCGGCAAAGAGCGCAAGTTCAAAATGCCCGGCCGGTGTCCGGTCTGCGGGGCCGAGGCCGTGCGGCCGGAGGGCGAGGCCGTGCGGCGCTGCACCGGCATCGCCTGCCCCGCCCAGGTGCATGGTAGGATGGAGCACTTCGTCTCCCGCGGCGCGCTCGACGCCGACGGGCTCGGCCCCAAGATCATCGCCCAGCTCGCCGAATCAGGCCTCGTCAAAGACCCGGCCGATCTCTACTTCCTCACGAAGGACGATCTCCTCACTCTCGACCGGATGGGAGACAAGCTCGCCGACAACGTCCTCCGAGCCATCGCGGAGACCAAGCACCCCACGCTGGCACGCCTCATCTATGCCCTCGGCATCCGTCACGTCGGCGCTCACGTCGCCGAGGTGCTGGCCGAACGCTTCGGGTCGCTCGAAAGATTCGCGAAAGCGACCGAAGAAGAGCTCAACGAAACCCACGAGATCGGCCCCGCCATCGCCGAGTCGGTGGCCGTCTTCTTCCGGCAGCAGCAGACCAAGGAGCTGCTGGAGAAGCTGGCGCGCGCCGGCGTGAAGCCCGAGGCGGCCGAGCCCAGCGCGCCGCCCGGCGGCCCCTTCGCCGGCAAGACCGTTGTCTTCACCGGGGCCATCTCCAGGCCGAGGGCCGAGGCCGAGCGACTGGTGAAGTCCCAGGGCGGCCGCGCCGCCTCCAGCGTCAGCAAGAAGACCGACTTTGTGGTCGCCGGTGAGCCCCCCGGCTCCAAGTACGAGAAAGCCCGCGCGCTCGGCATTCCGATCCTCACCGAAGAGGAGTTCCGCCGCATGATCGAGCAATCTGACTAAAAGCTGTTTCACAACTTCCTCTTGAGATTGTGAAACAGCGTGGCCGAGAAGCTGTTTCAGAACTTCCTCTCGAGATTGTGAAACAGCATGACTAAAGCGTGTCTTGCCTTACCGTTCAACGGGAAGGCAAGAGACGGGCCAGAGAGACACCGTGGAGTGCCCCTCTCGATAACTACGGGATAACCATGACGCGAGAGACTCTGTAGGGAGCGCCCAATGTTGAACGAGCAGCAGCGCAAGGTGTTACTGAAGGTGGCGCGGGAGGCCGTCGAGGCCGCCGCCGAGAACGCGCCCTATGCCCCCGAAACGGACGATCCCGTCCTCCGGGAAATCGGCGCCGCCTTCGTGACTCTGCGCGCCCCCCGCGGCGACCTGCGCGGCTGCATCGGAACCGTCGAGCCAAAAGACCCCCTTATCGAAAACGTCGCCAACATGGCCCGCGCGGCGGCGCGCGAAGACCCCAGGTTCCAGCCGGTGGAGGCCGCGGAGGTCCCCGACCTGAAGATCGAGATCTCCCTCCTCACCCCGCCCAAACGCGTTGCCGACGTCGAGGAGATCGAGGTCGGCACGCACGGCCTGATCATGGAGCAGGGCCCACAGCGCGGCCTGCTGCTGCCTCAAGTGCCGGTCGAATGGCACTGGGACCGGGAGCAGTTCCTGGATCACACCTGCCTCAAGGCCGGGCTGCCGAAAGGCTGCTGGCGCACCGGGGCCAACATCTACTCATTCACCGCTGAAGTCTTCGGAGAGGAGGACTAGCTCTAACCATGATGGACCGCGACACCGCTCTGAACCTGCTCACCTCGAACGTCAAGACCAAGAACCTGGTCAAGCACTGTCTCGCCTGCGAGGCCGTGTTGGGTGCCCTTGCCAAGCACTTCGGCGAGGACGAGCACACCTGGCGGCTGGCCGGCCTGCTGCACGATGTGGACTACGACCAGACCGCGAACTCGCCCGAGGAGCACGCTCGCATCGGCGCCCAGATTCTGGAGCAGGCGGGCGTCGATTCCGGCATCGTCCACGCCGTGCTCGCCCACGCCGACAAGGCGCCCCGCGAGTCTCGCCTCGACAAGGCGCTGTGGTGCATCGATCCGCTCACCGGGCTGATCGTCGCCGCCGCCCTCATCCGCCCCGAGAAGAAGCTGGCCGCCATCGACACCCAGTTCGTCCTCAACCGTATGAAAGAGAAATCCTTCGCCCGCGGCGCCAACCGGGAGCAGATTCGCGCCTGCGAGCAAGAGCTCGGCCTCAGCCTCGAAGAGTTCGTGGGTATCGGCCTCAAAGCCATGCAGGAGATCAGCGACGAGCTCGGGCTGTGACCACTGAGGAGCCACTTCAGTGGACCATCCACCTCGCCCGCCGGCGGCCTGCGCGCACCGCGGTTGCCCTGGGCTTCATCCTGGCGGCGGCCGTCTGCGCCGGGTGGGCCTTCCGCAGCCCTGTGCTCGGCCTCCTCGCCGCTTTCCTGCTCACCGCGGCCATCGCGGACTACCTCTTCCCCGTCCGCTACCGCCTCGGTGAAGACGGCCTCGAAGCTCGCGGCTTCCTCCTTCGCCGCCGCATGACCTGGTCGCAAGTCCGCCGCGTGACCCGCGACCACCTCGGCGTAAAGCTCAGCCCCCTGCCCCGGCCTTCGCGACTCGAAGCCTACCGTGGTATATATTTGTGGTTCGCAGGAAACGAAGATCGCGTGATGGCGACCATAGCCCACCACAGGGCGTCGGAGGCGGCGGGTGGAGACGATCGCCAATCTGTTCAGCACCCTCCGGGCGCGTCCTGAGCCCGATTCGGAGCAGCAGGCGCGGGAGGCGAGCAGGGCCGATCTCATCGACAAGCTCGCCCGCGCCGTCGTCGCCCGACGCCTGGAGGCCCCGTCGGCCCTCTTCCTCGAGTTGAACCGCCCCCTCGGCTTCCTCTTCAGCCAGATGACCTTCTTCGCCAAGCCATTTCTCAGCGTATTTCTTGCCCCCGCCGATGTAGAGGCCGCGGCCGAAGTGCTCGGCGACCCGAAGGCCCTCGACCGGCTGATCGACCGCATCGGGGAGCTCAGCGCGAAGGAGTCAGCCTAGCCGTGGGCAGCCTCGAACACGCCAACTGGTTCGTGACCACGCTCTTCTGCGTCATGAGCGGGGTCATCGTCCTGAGCGTCCTGCTAGCCCAGCGCGGCCGCACCATGTTCATCCGGCGCATCCCCGGCCTCACCGCGATTGAAGAGGCCGTCGGCCGGGCGACCGAGATGGGCCGCCCCATCTTCTTCTCCCCCGGCCTGGACGGCATCTCCATCGTCACCCTACAGGCGCTCGCCATTCTCGCCCACATTGTCCGCCTCGCCGCCGCGCAGGCGACTCGCATCATCGTTGGCATCCGCTCGCCGACCGTCTTCCCCATAGCCGAAGAGGTGGTACGGGAGGCCTACGACGCCGCCGGCCGCCCGGAGGCCTTTCGCGCGGAGGACATTCGCTTCATCTCCGACGAGCAGTTCGCCTACGCGCTGGGCGCGGTCGGCCTGATGTCCCGCGAGCAAGTCGCCACGAACTTCCTGTTCGGCGGCTTCTATGCCGAATCGCTCATCCTCACGGAGAACGGCCGCGTGCTCGGCGCGCTGCAAATCGCCGGATGTCCCGACCCCACCCAGATTCCCTTCTTCATCGCCACCTGCGACTACGTCGTGATCGGCGATGAGTACTACGCGGCCACCGCCTACCTCACCCGCGAACCAACCCTCACCGGAAGCCTGGTCGGACAAGATATCGTGAAGGCCGTGCTGATACTGCTCGTGCTGCTCGGCGTCGGCCTCGCCACCTTCTTCGGCTCCGCGGGGAACGAGGAGCACAACTTCCTCATCAAGCTCTTGTCGGGGGGAAGTTGAGCGTGCTAGGCGCCATCCGACAAGCCTTCAGCTTCCAGCCCGCGCAAACCGCGCTTCAGCTCGTCCTCCTGCTGCTGGCCTCCCTCGCCGTCAGCATCGCCCTCTTCTTCGCGCTCCACCGTTTCCTCGGCCCCCGCGGCCGTCGCTGGCTGATCGCCGCCGTCACCTTCATCGGCGGCCTCTTCTTCGGCCTGGAGTACTTCTATCCCGTTCACGGCGACCCGGCGAAGAACTTCCTCACCGACTGGATCCAGCCGGTCAGCAACATGCTGGCCGTGATCGGGGCCTTCACCGTGGGCCTCGGCATCTACAGCCTCTGTCAGGTCCACGGACGCCATGTCGCCCAACGCAAGACCGGCTGGCACAACAGCCTCGCCTTCTTCCTCGCCATGCTGGCGATGCTGGTGTTCGGCCTCTGGGAGCACTACCTCCACCTCCCCGAGCCGCTGCCCGAGGTGCTGCCCTGGCCGAAGGCCATCTACGAAGTGCTGTTCAACGGGCTCTTCGCCCCGCTCCAGGCGGCTACGTTCTCTCTGCTCGCCTTCTACATCGCCTCCGCCGCCTACCGGGCCTTCCGCATCCGCACCGCCGAAGCCGGCCTCATGATGGTCGCCGCCTTCATCGTGATGCTGGGCCAGGTACCCATCGGCGCCTGGCTCACCAGCTCCATACCGCAGACCAGCCCCTACCTCAGCTTCTTCCGCCTGGAGATGTTCGGCGATTGGATCATGCGCTGGGTCAACATGCCCGCTCAGCGCGGCATCGTCTTCGGCATCGCCGTGGGCGCGCTCGCCATGTCGCTGCGCATCTGGCTCAGCCTGGAGCGCGGCAC
>CAZWRO010000114.1:0-4948 GCA_964635365.1 uncultured bacterium
GGCGTGCTTCGTGTGCCGAAGATGCCAGCAGGCGGGCCGCCCGAAGATGGCGAATGATGCCGTAAGAGGGGCTGACTGCATGTCAGCCCCATGCTCTGTCCAGGAGCTCCTTCTTTGGGAACGGTTCCGCCGCTCGTCGAGAAGGTCGCCGACGAGTTGGACAAGTGCAATCGCTGCGGGTTTTGCCAGACCCGCTGTCCGGTCTACCGCCTCACCGCGCGTGAATCCTCCGTGGCACGCGGCCACATCGCGCGTCTGCAGGCTGCCGTCGACGGGAAGCTCCCCTTCGACGACTCCATCCGCGGCTCGTTGTTCGAGTGTCTCATGTGCCGAGCCTGCACCGCCGAATGCCCCCCCGGCATTCGCACAGATCGAGCAGTTGTAGCCGCCCGCGCCACCTACGTAGCACGGGGCCAATCGCTGATCCCGCGGCTCATCTTCCGCTGCCTGCTGGGCCGACCGGCGCTGCTTCGACTTGGGGTTTGGTCCCTCGGCGTACTGAAGCGAACGCGGCTGACCGCCTTCTCCAAGTTGCTGCGTCTCCTTCCGTGGCTCGACCGAGGTCTATCCGAGGGACCGGCCATGATGCCGGCTCCTCGCTCGTTCCTTCGCAGCCGTATCGCACGACGAAAGCCTTCGCCGGCCGCGGCGAAGCGCGCAATCTACTTCCTGGGCTGCGGCATAGACTACGCCATCCCCGACGCGGGAGAGGCCGCCCTGGACTTGCTGGAGGCCGCCGGATACGAAGTCGTCACCCCGGTCAACGTCTGCTGTGGCCTCCCGCCCTACTCCTACGGGGACCTCGAATCAGCACGCGCGCTCGCCCGCAAGAATATCGAAACCCTCCGCGCGCTCGACGGCGAGGCCATCATCACCGACTGCGGAAGCTGCTCCTCCTTCCTCAAGGACTACCCCGAGCTCTTCGACGCCGACGACCCAACTCGCGCCGAGGCCGAAGCACTTGCCTCGCGCGTCCGCGACATCTCCGAGTTCCTCGCCGCCGTCGAGCTGCCCGAAGGCCTGAAGGAAGTGAACACCATCGTCACCTATCACGACCCCTGCCACCTGAGTCGTTATCAGAACATCACCCAGCAGCCCCGCGCCCTCCTTCGCAGCCTCCCGGGCGTCGAATACCGGGAGCTCCCCGAGGCCGATTGGTGCTGTGGCAGCGCCGGCAGCTACGCGCTGTTCCACCACGATCTGTCGATGCAGATCCTCAAACGCAAGATGGAGAACATCCGGTCGACGGGCGCGCAGACCGTCGTTACCTCCTGTCCCGCCTGTGTCATGCAGCTTCGCTACGGGGCCGAGAAGTTCCAGGTGCCGGTGGAGGTGATTCACCTCACCGAGCTGCTTCAACGCGCGCTCCCCGCCCGGGCCTGACGCCCCTCGCAGGCGCTCACATGATCTCGGAGGGCGGAGCGCCGCCAGCCGTGGCGAGGTAGCGCGGGTTCTGCCGAATCCTCTCTCCCATGAGGATGACCGGGTGTGTCCGCAAGGCCGCAGCAACGATGTCCCCGGGCAACTGAAACCTGTCGTACTGACATACCAGGACCACGGGCAGAGGCGCCACCTCGTGGGTCAGCTCCACCTCGAAGCGTTCCCACAGCTCGGCATCCACAGGATCGTCTCGCAGCCACGACACATCTGTGGCTATGCGCATCGTCGAGTAGCCTTGGCTCCGGCCGTCTGTCAGCAGCGTGCTCAGAAGACTCATCGTAGCCCTTGAGTCGAACACACCCTTTCGCCGGTAGAACTCAACGTCCGAGACGATGACCAGTTGGTCTGAGGCCTCCAGCGTAGGCAGGTCCCCGCCTATCTCCGCCAGCGACTGCCGCAATCTGTCAGCCGATTCCGGAGGCCCTGCCCACACGCATCGTTGGACCGCCCGCAGGCCGTTCGCCACGAAGTTGGCCATGATCCGCATCTGCTGATCACGGTTGTCGAAGATACCCAGGATGTGATCGCCCCACGAGAAGTGAAAGCCGGCATACCCGAACGCCGTCGGGTCCAACATTGGCCCCTCCTGTATCGGTCAGTTCCATGTCGATCGTTCGTATGCCTCGCGGCGATGTCCCCCGCGCCGAACATCCTTCTCCGAGAGGTGAGCCGCCCATCATCGCGCCACTCTTGACCGCCGGCCGCGCCTCCGACGCGGCAAACGGGCTTGCTAGGGCGGCGAGTGGGAAAACGTGGAATATTCTAACCAGGTGAGCAGGCCAAGTCCGCGTTGAGGTGACCATCATGGGGCGCAGACGAGAGGATTTGGCCGACTGGTTGTGGCCGGACGACTTACAGGAGTTGCAGGACACGCTCACGTTCTCCCTCGAGCTGCCCGTTCTGTTCGTCGATTCGTTCGGCCACCCACTGGCCGCGTGTGAAGATCTCTCGGAGTTCTGTCGACACTTCACTCGGGGAATCGCGCTTCCCCGCCCCTGCCTGGACTGCGGACGGGCGGAAGAGCTGAAGCAGCTTGTGGACGCAAGCATGGGGGCCATCAGGTTTCGCCCCTTTCTTCATCTGTGTCCACTTGGAATCATGGACGTCGCACTGCCCGTGTTTGCCGCCGGAACCACCATTGCCTATATCGTTTCGGCCCAGGTGTGCCAAGCTGACGAAGAGGGAGCAGACACTCCGACGACATCGTCAAAGGGACTCCGCGAGGCCGAAGACCACGTGGCCTTGCTCTCCCGGCTGCGGCACAAGTCGGAGTCGGCGATGGAAAGCGCCGCCGCTACTCTGGCCGGAGTGGCCTGGCTGATGGGTGCGCTGGCCGGCGCACGGCGCCGTAACCTCCGATTGTCAGAGAGGATTCGAGAGCAGAGCCGATGGATTCAGGCCCACACCGTCACCGATGCCGTAACGGGCCTGGCCAACCGGCGTCGCTTCCACAGCCTCCTCGAGGCCGAAATCGCACGCGCCGAAAGGTACAAACGGAACCTTTCCGTGGCCGCGCTGGATATTCAGCAATTTCGGAAGATGAACGAGGAATTCGGGCATGACGTGGGCGATGCCGCACTGCGCGCAGTAGCCCGCTGTCTCGCCTGTACCATCCGCAAGACAGACGTCGCCGGACGGATCGGAGGAGATGAGTTCGCACTATTCTTCCCAGAGACCCAGCGCCATGAAGCCATGATGGCGCTGGCCCGGCTCAGCGCTTGCGTCGAAGATCTGAATGCCTCCGGAGAGCTGCCCGTAGAGGTGCGCCTCTCTCTTGGCATCGTGGATCAGATCATGAGCCCTCAGGACATGCTGACCGCCGCCCTCGAAGCGGCAACACAGCAGTTCGACACCTCGCCTCGGGCCGGATCGAGAAAGCTCGATGCTAGAAGCGAGACGGACCTGAGCGACGTCGGCAGTGCTCCCAGGTAGTCTCGCTGACCCGCGGGAAGCGCGGTCGCCGCCGGAAGTGCAGCAGGTGGCTGAGGAAATCCTCCGGCGTCTCGGTGGCGATGGCCCGGCGGGCGGCCTTCCGAGCAGCCGCGACGACCACCATCTCGGCCGCCTCCTCAACCGCCAGTTCGGCCGTGTTTATCAGCAAGTCGTAGTGATTCGGCGAGTCGATATCGGACCCAAATGCCTGCCGGACGAACCGCACTCGCCCCTCATCACTGTGCTTCAGCGCCCGCTCCGCCTCCACTGCCGACAACCCCTTGCTCTGCACCAGACGGGCTACTCTACAGGGCATCGGCGCGATCACCCGCACGTGAAGCGTGCCCGGGTCGGTCAGCACGAACGCCGCCCCACGGCCCATAATCAGCACTTTGTCTTCACGCTCGAGCGAGAGCAGGGTGTGAGCGACTCGACGGAGGTATACGGCTTGGTTCACCGACGTCCGCCATTCGGCAATGACGGCCTCAACGGCTCCCGGGGCCACGTCGTCGAACACCGCCAGGTCTTCTACCGGGAGACCCTCGTACTGCGCAATGCGCTCCAGAATAGTCCTGTCGGCGACCTGTATCCCAAGGCGTTCAGCCGCTAGCTGAGCCGTCTCTTCGCCGCCACAGCTGGCTTGTCGTGACAGTGTGATGACCACGGTTCCGCTCCCCCGAGCAGGGCGGGTCTACCACTACTCCCGGTTCTCCGCCCCCGACAACTCCTCCTCGCCGGGTACCTCCTCCCATTGTTCGTATTCCACCTCCTCCGCCTGCGCGGCGGCCTCTGCCGCCTGCAACGCGGCCGCCTGCTCTGCCAACGCGGCGGCTTCCGCCGCCTCCTCCGCCTGTGCCGAGTCCAACCGCCTCAAACGGTGCACCGCCCCCGCGTTCTCGAGCTTAACCGAGAGCGCATCGTAGACCCACTCGCGCCCTTCCGCCAGACGCCCCTCGGCGGCATAGATATCGCTCAGGATGAGCCCCGCCTCCATCCTGTTCTCCGGTGTCAGTTCCGGCTGACCCGCCCAAACCGCCTTCAAGACCAACATCGCCTCCGTCGGGCGCGCATAGTCGGCCAACGCCACCGCATAGTCCAGAAGGTACCGTCCATTACTCGGAGCCAGCTCAGTCGCGCGCCGCAGCGACTCCAGCCCCTCCTCCGCGCTGTCCGCGGAGCCCTGAACCACTCCGGCCACAGTCTCCGTGTGGGTTCCGCCCTGGGCGTCGATGGTAATGCGCTGCATCTGCACAACCCAATATCCATAGAGGAGCCAACTGCCGAGCAGGTAGTGAGCTTCGGCGGCCTCGGGTTGCGCAGCCACCGCGTCCCGCGCGGCCTTGAGACCTCTTGCGGACAGTTGACTCAGCCCTTCCATCTCGCCCGGCAGTCCAGCCCGCATGGTCAACGCCGCCCCCAGGGCCACGTTCTGCTCGAAGTCCGCTTCGCCTTGCTCCCGCGGCGTCAGCGACTTCGCCGCCTCAGGCTCCGCTCCCCACGACACGAAACAGCAGACCAAGATCAACATCGCAGCCCAGCAGGACACTCTCATAGCTAAGGCACCTCCCAGGGATTG
>CAZWRO010000114.1:5048-7241 GCA_964635365.1 uncultured bacterium
TGCGCAGACCAGCAGCATCAAGGCCGCACCCAGGCCGTGTCCCATGCCCCTCAATCCTCTCTTCACACAACTGCACCTACGGTTCTGCGACCCCTTCCGCGCTCCTTGGGTCTGAGGCGGGCAAGACGCGAAACTCCGCCACCCGCTGAAGCCTCACCTGACCGCCGCTCTCCGAGCCCAAGCCGACGAGTACTTCCCACCTCCCGGCGGGCGCGTTTGTCGGAGTCGTGATGACCATCTCCTGGTGGTAGACCATTCCCTCCGGCGTTGCCGCCAACGGCGAAAGGCCATAGGCAAGCCACGTCGCGTGGTCGAGAAGGAGACCCCTAGGCGCGGGTTCGCCCGCAGGCCGGTCGGCCGGAGACAGATGAACAAAGACCACGGGCGGCGTCTCCATGGCCTGCCCGCAGCTCCAGTCGAAACTCAGGCGCAGCAGGTCTCGCGGTTGCGCAGTTCCCGGTTGAAGCTCGACCCGCGCCAGCGCGATTTCACCCTCAAACCGCGCGCGCGGCAGCCCGCCGGAGGCCTGCACCAACAAGCTCGGCGCCTCCGGCCCAACCCGAAACAGATCCCCACCCAGCGCCTGAGCCGGCAGATCCCCCATCCTGCGCAGCCCATCCACGGCACAGTAGACGGGACGCCGCCACTGTGTGTGCCGGCCCAACGCGGCGGCAAAGCGCACCGTCGCCGCCGCCTTCTCCGCATCGCTGTCCGATGGATTCGGAGAGTACTTCTTCGGCAGCGCCGCAAGCAGCCTCACGATGCGTCGGTCGGATATCCCGCTCTGGTAGTACCCGGTGGGATTGACAATCTCCACGTCCAACCTCTGGCCCTCGACCTGCTGCAAGTACATCGCCTCGGGCATGAAATGATTCGTCACCAAAATGCTGTCCGGAGCCAACTGCGCCATCATCCCATATCCCAGGTCGTAGTGCCTCCAATCGTTCCGGTGACTGCACTCCGCCCAGTTGTGCCCCAGGAGGCTTGCGGACACCATCAGCAGGGCGATTCCCCCAACCGCGACGCCCGCCTTCCCGCGGCCGAGCCTCGCCTCCACTCCGGCCACCGTTGCCCGAAGCCCTTCGCCCGCCCACAGCGCCGCCGCCAGCGCGCACGGAATGAAGAACACGATCACGTCGGAGACCTGGTAGCTCAAGTTCCACAGCGAAAGCAGCGCCACCGAGAACATCAGCGACAGGCACAGCTTGCGGCTCTTCCGGAAGAGACTGACAATCCCGATCCCCACCAGCGCGAGGCCTGCCACTGTGATCTGGCTTCCGAGCTCTCGCATCAGATCCCACGCCACGGCCACCATATCCCCCCTCGGCCGAGCAAACGCGTAGGCCTGCGCGTAGACCTCGGCCGTGACATAGGAAACGAAATGATCCCATTGCGTCAGATCGCTCCACATCAACGGCGGATTCGCCGCCGATCGCAAAGGCAGGTATAAGTAGGACAGCAGCGGGGCCCCCGCGGCCAAAGCCGCCTTTCCCAGCACCTTCCAGCCCGGCCGCTGAGCGACGGCCGCAATCAGCAGCAAAGGACCCGTGAAGAAAAAGGCCGTGCGATGATGGGCCAGACCGATCCCGGCGATCAGCGCAAGCCACACGATGTCTCTCGGCCTCGGCTTGAATGTCCACCGAACGAAGACCGCTATCGCCAGCGCTACGAT
Source organism: uncultured bacterium (assembly GCA_964635365.1). GTDB lineage: Bacteria > Armatimonadota > Hebobacteria > Hebobacterales > Hebobacteraceae > CAZWRO01. The sequence goes on from CAZWRO010000114.1 coordinate 6,721, forward strand.
CAGTGCGTTGAGCGCGTAGACCTCTCCCTCCGTCGCCTGACTCCACAGCGGGAGGTTCGCCGCCGCGATAGCCCCCGCAAGCATCCCCGCAACGACCGAAGAGGTGATTCTGGCCGCGGCCCAGGCAATCAGCGCCGACGCGCTGGCCGCGCAGACGGCCGAGAGCAACGCCAGTCGCACCGCGGTATTGCCGAACGGAAGCAGGTCGAACAGCCTCCCCAGCACCAGATAGATGGGATAACCTGTGGGATGCGCGATCCCCAGCACGTGCGCGGCGGTGACGAGCTCCGCGTTGTCCCAGCCACTAATCGTTGGGCTCAGAGTGGCGCCATACAAGACCAGCGCGAGCGCGCCGGTCACCACCGCGGCGAGCCTCGAGCGACGCATCGCGATCGACCTCCGTCCCGTAGAATCAGAGGGAATTATCGGTCTCCGACTTGCCCGCAAGCCATATCTCTATATTTCGGCGGGGTCTCCCCCGCTCCTCGGGGCCTGCCCTGCGCGTCGGGCGGAAGCATTCG
>CAZWRO010000115.1:0-7000 GCA_964635365.1 uncultured bacterium
ACATCCCCGCGCGCGCACCCTCATGTTCGTCAAACAGGGGTTCTTTACGCTAGGCTAGTCACCAAGCCTTACGGATAGCTTAACGAGATGGCGCTGGATCGTACTGCCGGCGGGCCGTTCAGTCTTCTTCCGAGCGCATTCCGGAGAGCGCGTAGAAGAAGGCCCCTTCCACGATCACGAGCGGGAGCAGGCTGAGTATCCCCGGCAGGCCGATGAAGCTCCCCAGGTTGCCGTGCACCAGCAGCCCGGCCGAGAAGGCCCCCAGCGCGTGCGCCAGAGGATTCTGCATAGACTCCGCAACGAACGGGCTCTGCGCCGTCACCACCACCGTGAAGAAGATCGAGATCGTCGCGAGCACCTTGAAGATGAACGGCCGGCTCCGCGCCGCCGCCGCGGCCGCCACCATCAGCAGCGGAATCGCCGCGATCTGATAGCGCGGCCCGTAGGCGCTCCCCGCCTCCCAATTCGCGTACCCCGCGTGCATCAGCAGCACCCCCAACCACGCGGCCGCAATGAGGACCGCCTCCGCCCGCCTCTCCCGCCCGAGCAGGAACAGGCCGGGCAGCGCCATCAGCAGCACCGGGCTGCCATAGAACAGGCCGCGCCAGGGGCCGACGGTCAGTTGATAGAGCGGATAGAGCTGCGGCAGGTGCACGCCCAGCAGGCCCGCGGCGTGCCTGGCCTGGAAGCTCGGCTGCACGTGGTAGACGTGAGGGAAAGTGAGCGGGCTGCCGAACACCGACCAGTTGGCGGCGAGCTGCAGGCTCAGCGGAACCGCCGCGAAGAGAGCAAACAGGGCGAACCGCCCGACCGCGCGACCCCCGCCCGCGTCCCCGGCACGGCCCCGCGCAGCCATTAACGCGTAGAGGCCGAGGAAGCACCCGATCAGCAGAGTGGTGAAATCGGAGATCGCCCCCAGGCCCACCAGCAAGCCGGCGGCGACCGCTCGACCGTTCGACCACGCCTCCCGCTGCCGCCACAGCAAGAGGAAGGCCCCGAACGCGCACGCCGCGCCGAACTGATGGCCGAACAGAGCCGTCGAGTAGGGAAGCGCGAGCGTGCCGCCCCCATAGGCGAAGGCCACCCACACGCGCAGCCTCGCGGCCAGGCCGAGCTCGGCGAGGAACAGGTACAGCAAGGCCGCAAGCAGGGCCGAAGGGATGGCGTTGGTGACGATATTTGTCACCCGTAGAGCAAGCATGAGAGCGAGCGTGTCATCGCCCACAAACAGGGAGATCAGCCGGCGGCCGGCCCAGTAAACCGGCACCGCGACCAGGCTCGGCCCGATGAGCTTGTCGCTGTAGTAGTGCTCCTGGTAGTAAGCCTTGTCGCCGGTCCAGTGCTCGTAGCGATCGATGGCCAGCGAGTGGTCCTCGGCCAGGGCCACGATCTGCGCGTGCCTCGACTCCACGTTCCAGTTGCCGCCGCGGTAGAAGAAGAACCCATAGCAGCAGAGCAGAGCGAGGCCGATCAGCCACGCTCGCCGCAGTTCCAGTATCCTGTCTGACGCCTTCGCGCTGGCCATACTGATTCATCATGGTACGGGAGCGCCCGGCCTCCGTCAAGCGCTCACGCAGGGGGTTCGCGCGCGGAAGACGAAAGTGGCAGGCGTCGGAGGCGGCGATGCGGCGGGGGCCGCGCCGCGCGGCGAAAGCCAATTCAGGAGTGAGGCACCATGGCGAGCAAGATCAAGAGTCTGCTTCAAGAGCCGGACCTGGGAGAAGGGCCCGCCGAGCTTCCCTACCCCGGGATGCTGAAGGAGCTTTCGCTCCAGGCGCTCACCCGGCGGCCGCTCTTTGACTACCGGGGCAAGTCTCCCCGCGCGGTGCGGGAGCGAGTTGCGGAGGTGAAGCGGCTGGTGAAGCGCTGTCTGGGCCTGCCGGCGCGCGGGCTCGCGGCCCGGCCGACGAGCGTGAAGCCGCGGCGGGCGGTGGAGTTCGACGGCTTCTCCATTAGGCCGGTGGCGATCGAGAGAGGCCGCGGCTGGCACATCACGGCCCACCTCTACGTTCCCGAAGGCCTCACCCAGCCGGCGCCGGCCGTGATGCACGTGCACGGACACTCCTACGAGGGAAAGTCAGCCGGCTTCTACGCGCGGCGCTGCCGGGGGCTCGCGCGGCGCGGCTTCGTGGTGCTGTTCGTAGACTTCCCCGATGCGGACGAGCGGAAGGGCACGGGCCACGCGCTGTGGTACCCGGTGATGGCGAACCTGCCGCTGCAAGCGATCATGGTGCAGGACAACGCGGCCGCCCTCACCTACCTCTCCGTGCTACCCTTCGTGGATGAGAAGCGGATCGGCGTGACGGGAAGCTCGGGCGGGGGCAACCAGACCGTCTTCTTCTCGGCCGTGGACGACCGCGTGGCGGCCGCCGCGCCGACGAATGCCCCGTGCCTGATCGTGGAGCATGCTACCTCCGGGTCGGGGGCCTACTGCCACTGCGAAGCGATACCGGGACTGGTGGCCGCGGGGGTGGAGTACCACGACCTGCTGGCGGCGATGGCGCCCAGGCCGCAGCGAGTGTTCGCCGGGGTGCGCGATCCGCTCTTCCCCATCATCGGCGCCCGCAAGGCCGTGGAGGAGGCGAGGTTCGCCTACCGCGCGCTGAAGAAGGCAGCCGGATGCACCATCGAAGAGCACTACTGCGTGCATGCTTGTCCGACCGATCTCCGGGAGGGCACCTATCGATTCTTCGACGAGGTGTTGAAGCGGCCGGGCGATGTCGCCGGGCCGGGGGACGAGGGGGACGACGTGGACCTCTCCGACCCGCGCCTGCGGGCCTTGCCGAAGCGGCCTGCGAAGTTCCTCACCGTCGGCGATCTGTACCGCGCGCGCCTGCGCGGAGTGCGCCCGAAGCGGGTTGGCGCGGCGCAGCTCAACCGCCTGCTGGGGCGCCGGGCCGCAGACTCCAAGGTGAACTGCCTGGTCCGCTGGGAGAGGCCGCGCTGGTCCCGAATTCTGCTCCAGACCGCCGATGGCGCGGCGCTGCCCATGGCGTTGCGCGAAGGGCGCGGTAAGGTGACGCTGGCGATAGCCGACGAGGGCAAGGACAAGGCGCTCGCGAAGCTGGGCGGGCGGAGGGGCCGGGTGGCGAGCTTCGATTGGCGCGGCCAGGGCGAGACCGCCCCGCCGGAGGATGAGTGGTATCAGCGCGCGGCGCACTATCTCTCCTATGGGGGAGAGACCCTCGCAGGCGGTCGCGTGACCGACCTGATCGCGGCCGTGCGTTGGTTGGAGCTAGAGGGCCTGGAAGTTGGGAAAGTGATGGCCTTCGGCTCGGAGGCCAGCCTGGTCGCCTTGCTGGCGGCCTCGGTGGAGCCGCGCTTGCGGAAAGTGGAACTCCACGGGATGCCGCGCACGCTCAAAGACGCGCCGGGTCTCGTGGGGCAGGTGAAGTACACCGCTTGGGTTCCCGGCCTGGCGCTGGTGACGGACATCCCGCAGCTCTTGAAGGGGCTTGGCGACCGCGCCGCGGTGAAGGGCTGGCTGAAGCCGGGCAAAGAGAAGCGACGAGAGGGCTACACGTAGAAGCCGTTTCATAACCTCCGTTCGAGGTTGTGAAATGCGCTCTAGTCTCTTTGGGGGAGCGCGGGTTGACAGACAGGGCGCGGGAGCTGGTGCCGATGCTGAAGTTCGAGTTGCTTTCGAACTTCGACTCCGTGTGTCACGGCGTCACCACCCGGGCGGGGGGTGTCAGCGAGCCTCCCTATGATGAGCTGAACCTCGGGCTGCACGTCGGCGACCACCCGGTGCGCGTGATCGAGAACCGCCGGCGCGCCTGCGCGGAGCTGGGGTTGGAGTTCGAGAGGTGCACCTTCGCGCAGCAGGTGCACGGCGAGGCCGTTCGCGTAGTGGGAGAGGGCCAGGCGGGGGCGGGGCGCACGCGTTTCGAGCAGGGGATTCCGGCCGCCGACGGCCTGCTGGTGAAGGAGCCGGGAGTGACCGTCGCCGTCACCGTGGCCGACTGCGTGCCGCTGGTGATCTACGACGCGGAGCACCATGCGGGGGCGGTGGTGCACGCGGGGTGGGCGGGGACGACGGCTGCGATTGCGGCGAAGGCGGTGGCGCGGCTGACGGAGGAATGTGGCAGTCGGCCGGCCGCGCTGGTGGTCGGGATCGGGCCGTCCATCGGGCCCTGCTGCTATCAAATCGGGGAGGAGGTGGCGGCGGGTCTGAGCCATGGGTTCGCCTACGCGGAGCCGGTGGCCTGGGAGCGGGAGGGTGGGTGGCGCGCGGACCTGGCGAAGGCGAACTGGCAGCAGCTTCGCGCGGCGGGCGTGCCGGCGAAGAACATCGAGCTTTCGGGAATCTGCACTTCGTGCGAAGTGGAGCGGTTCTATTCTCACCGGCGTCAGGGGGGATCCACCGGCCGCTTCGGGGCCTTCCTGTCGCTGCGGTGACGCACCGGCAGCCCAGAGCGCATTTCATGACCCTGGATCGACTGGCTGGCCGGCCCCTGGGGTGGCCTGAAATGCGCCTGGGGCCGCAGCGGCCCGCCAGCGCGGCGGCGAGTTCAGCCGCCGACTCCAGGGGGAGGCGGGGCTTCCAGCGTCGCGCGATACCCGGCGGCATCAAGGAGAGGGAGGCTCTGCTCCGGATCGTCGGGGGTGAGGCGGACGATCCAGCCCTCGCCGTAGGGGTCCTGGTTGATCAGCTCCGGCTGCTTGGCGAGCTTCTCGTTGACGGCGGCGATGGCCCCGGCGACGGGAGCGTTGACGTAGGCGACGGCCTTCACGGATTCGAGGGCGCACACTTCGTCGCCGGCCTGGAGGCGGCGACCCACCTCGGGCAGCTCGACGAAGACGATGTCGGTGAGCTCGCTCTGGGCGTGATCGGTGAGACCGATGGTGAGGCCTTCGGGGCCGCGCCGCAGCCACTCGTGGGTGGCCGTGTACTGCAAGTCCTCGGGGATATTCATGGCTTCTCCTCCTGTTGCCTGTGCGCCCAGCCGTTGCGTGTGTTTACGGGCAGCATCGGCAGCTTGGCGACCCGCGCCGCGAGCGGACGCCCCCTGACGACGATCTCTATCTCGTCGCCGGGCTCGGCTTTCACGCTCGCGGGGAGGTAGCCCTGCCCGATGGCGGCGCCGAGGTTGTGGGAATAGGTACCGCTGGTCACCTTGCCGATGGGCTTTCCGAAGAGCAGGATGATGGCGCCCGCGCGGGCGACTCCGGCGGCCTCCAGGCGGAACCCGATCCGGCGCCGGGCCGGACGGGAGCCGGCGAGGGCGGCGCGGCCGATGAACTCTCCCTCCCAGTCCACGGCCCAGCCGAGGCCCGCCTCCAGCGGGGTGGTGTGCTCGTCGAGATCCTGGCCCCAGAGGGGATAGCCCATCTCCTGGCGGAGCACATCCCGCGCGGCGAGGCCGGCCGGGAGGAGGTCGTGATCGACCCCGGCCTGAAGGAGGGCCTTCCAGACGAGCGGGCCGTCCTGAGCGGCGCCGAGGAGCTCGAAGCCATCCTCGCCGGTGTAGCCGGTGCGCGAGAGCAGCACGTCGGCGTCGGCGACACGGGTAGGGGAGAAGAGGCCGAAGGCCGGCGGCAGCGGGCCTGCGATATTGGCGGCCTTGAGGATCGCCTCCGCCCGCGGGCCTTGCAGCGCCAGGCCGAAGGTGCGGCCCTCGCAGTCTTCCACCCCGACGGCGAGGCGGGAGGGGAGGCGCTCTCGAAGCCAGGCGACGTCTTTGCGGTGGTTGGCCGCGTTGACGACCAGGCGCACGGCCTGGTCGGACTCCGTCATTGCGAACAGGTCGTCGAGGACGCCGCCGCAGTCGTTGCAGAGGAGCGCGTAGGCGCTATGGCCGGGGGGAATGGCGGTGGCGTCCCGCGTCAACAGGAGGCGCGCGGCGGCGCGCGCGGCGGGGCCGGTGATACGGACCAGTCCCATGTGGGAGATGTCGAAGAGGGCGGCCGCGCGGCGCGTGGCCTGCGTTTCCTCGGCGACTGAAGAGAACTGGAGGGGAAGGCTCCAGCCGGCGAAGTCGATAAGCTTCGCGCCGGCCTCCCGGTGCCGCTCGGCGAGGGGTGTCTCACGCCTCGGCATCGGGGTCTTTCTCGCCGTTGAGAGCCGGGCGCCAGCGGAGGTCGAGCGCCTTCGCGGCGGCCACCTCGTCGAGGCGGCCGACGGGGGTGTTGTGGGGCGCGCCGTGCAGGAGGTCGGGGGACTCCTCGGCCTCGCGGGCGATCTGGAGCATGGCCTCGGCGAAGGCGTCGAGAGTCTCCACGGTTTCGGTCTCCGTGGGCTCGATCATGAGGGCCTCGGGAACGGTGAGGGGGAAGTAGATCGTCGGGGGATGGAAGCCCAGGTCGATGAGGCGTTTGGCGATGTCGAGGGCGCGCACGCCGAGTCCTTTCTGGCGGCTGGCGGAGAGCACGAACTCGTGCAGGCAGTGGCCGGGAGGGGCGGGCTGGTAGGCCTCGGCGAGGAGGTGCTTGAGGTAGTTGGCGGCGAGCACCGCGCCCCCGCTGACCTTGCGCAGGCCGTCGGTGCCGAGCAGCCGGAGGTAGACGTAGGCGCGCAGGACGATGAGCGCGTTGCCGGCGAAAGCGTTGAGGCGGCCGATGGTGTGGGGACGATCCTCCTCGAACTCGAAGCCCTCCGCGCCCTTGCGGACCAGCGGGACGGGCAGGAAGGGCGCGAGCTTCTCCACCACGCCCACGGGTCCGGAGCCGGGCCCGCCGCCGCCGTGGGGGGTGGCGAAGGTCTTGTGGAGGTTGAGGTGGACGACGTCGAAGCCCATGTCGCCGGGCCGGAAGCGGCCCACCAGCGCGTTGAAGTTGGCACCGTCGTAGTAGGCGAGGCCGCCGGCCTCGTGGACGAGACGGCAGATCTCCTGGATGTCGCGCTCGAAGAGGCCGAGGGTGTTGGGGTTGGTGAGCATGATGCCGGCGAGGTCGTCGTCGAGCAGGCCGCGCAGGGCCTCCAGGTCCACCAGGCCCTCCGCCGTCGAGGGGCAGGTGACGACGTCGAAGCCGGCAAGGGCGGCGGTGGCCGGGTTGGTGC
>CAZWRO010000116.1:0-5501 GCA_964635365.1 uncultured bacterium
CAGCCCTTCGCTCAACCTCAGCACCATCACCTCGCGCTGCTCCGCCGGGAGGCGCGGCAGGCAGCGGTCGATCTCCATCGCCATCTCCCGGGCCTCCGGATCGCAGGCCTCGACATCGATCCACGAGAGCGCCGCCGCGGCCGATTCCCGCTCCCGCTTCCTCTGTCTGCGCCGTATCGTCAGCGCCTGATTCCGCGCGGCCCGGAACAGATAAGCCTGCAAGTTCTCGATCTCTCCTCTTCCCCGCCGCCGCAAAAGGCCCACGAACACCTCCTGCAGCGCATCCTCGGCGTCCTCCGCCCGCGACAGCAGCGCCAGCAGATAGCGGTAGAGCGATCCCGAGTAGGCGTCATAGATGGCCGCCAGTTCCCTCTCGATCTCTCCCTCCCTGGCTTGGCCCCAGGTCCCTGTTCCGAGCTGTCTCTCCACCCTACCCATATCCATATCGAACCGCGCGCTCTCCTCCAATTAGACGCTCCCCGAGCGCGTTCTTGTCATTCACTTTCAGGAATAATGCCACCACGAATCGCCCTCCCTCCCTATCCGCCTTTCGCTTGTTTGACCGGCCCCCCTCTTTCTGCTATCGTCTCCCCGCGCGAGGGAAATTCCGACCTCCACACTGCTTGTGAGGCCTGTCCAGTGAAAACCGAGAAGGCCGACTACTCCGAGATCTCCGAAGTATACGATCGAGCCAGGACAAGCTGCGCTCCTCATCTGGAGTGGTGGTTCCAGAGGATCGCCGAGCTGGCGCAGCTGGGGCCCAGCCGCCGTCTCATCGATCTGGGTTGCGGCACGGGACGCTGGACCATCCCCTTGGCCGAACGGACCGGCTGCGAGGCCGTCGGCCTCGACAACTCTCCCGAGATGCTCGAGAAAGCGCGGCAGAAGGATACTGCCAACCGCGTCACCTGGCTCGTCGGCGACGTCGAGCATCTCGAACCCCACCTGCAGAGCTTCGACTGCGCCTTCCTCTGCCTGATGTTGCACCACCTCGACGACCACCTTACGGTCTTTCGCGGAATACGGAAGATTCTCCGTCCCGGCGGCCTCCTGCTCATCCGCCAGGGCACGCTCGAACAGATCACCAACGACCGCACCCATCGCTTCTTCCCGGAGGCGCTCACCATCGACCGCAAGCGCACGCCCCTTCGTGCGGAGGTCGAGCACTGGCTGCGCGAGGCCGGATTCGAGCATATCACCGCCGAAGAAGTAACGCAGACGACCTACCAAACGAACGAGAGAATGCTGACAGAGATCCGCCTGCGCGTCTGCTCCGTCCTTCGTCTCCTCCCCGAAGAGGCCTTCGAGCGGGGGTTGAAGCGCCTGGAGCAGCACCTCGCCGCCCACCCCGACGAGCCCTCACTCAAGCAAGACCTGTTCACCCTCTTCTCCGCACGGAGGCCGCGATGAGCCGCAACGCAGACTCCCTGCCGGACCTCCGGGACGAGATCAAGTCGCTGGCGGGCACGAGCACGGCCGACCTGATTGGCCTCGCGCCGGGCTCCGAGTTCTCAGCACAGGAGCTAGGCGCGCTTGGCGAAGCCTTCGGTCAGGTGAACTCGCTCGTCGTGCTGGCTCAGCACATCACAGACCCGGTGCAAAGGGTCACCTTCCGCACAGGATCGGACTACCGCGGGTCGCGTGTCGTCACCTGCCTTGCGGACGCGATGCTGCGAGATGCCTGTTGGCGGGTAGCCCACACGCTGGAGGCATCTGGATGGAAGGCAGCCCTCGCGCGGAACTTGCGATATGGGGCTTCGGACCCGCGGCACAGGATCTCCTACAAGAAAGCGGCCGTGCTGGCCGGGCTGGGGGCGCTCGGCAAGAGCCAACTGCTCATTCATCCCGAATGGGGACCTTGGATTTGGCTCAGGGTGGTGGTGACCGATGCGCGGCTGGCACCGGACGCGCCTCTCGACTTTTCGCCCTGTGAGGGCTGTAGTCGGTGTATCGAAGCGTGCCCAGTAGGCGCGCTCTCGCCTGACGGCATCGACCGGGATATCTGTGACCAAGTCGCGGACCTGCGCCAGAGCCCAATTGTCCTCAGTCTTTCACCACACGGGCACATCAACTGCGAAGAATGCCTGCGAGCGTGTCCCGTCGGCACGGCCCCGCCTCGGCTGGCTCCGCCGAAGATCGCACCATGACCTACCGCGCAGTCATCTTCGACCTGTTCTACACGCTCCTCTACGACGAGCAAACCGGTACGCGAGAGAGGGCGATTGAGGTCGCACAGGCGGCCGGAATCCCCGAAGAGGACTGGCTGAACGGCTGGAGCGCGGCCGGCGATGAGGCGGTTAGAGGCAATCCTGGTACGACGCGCGGAAGAGTCCGGCGGGCCCTCGTGGAGGTTGGTTACCGGGGCAGGGACGAGCACCTCGCTGACGAGTTGACTGGACTACTCTTCGTGCGGCAAATTCCGCGTCTCTACCGCGATACACGCGAGACACTGGCGGAGCTCAGGACTCGCGGATATCGTCTGGGACTCCTCAGCAATTGCTTCGGCGATGAAGCACACTGGCCGGCGGAGTTCGAGTTGGACTGCTGCTTCGACGCGATGGTACTCTCGTGTGGGGTGGGCATGGCGAAGCCCGATCCGAGCATCTACCGGCTGGCGGCCGAACGACTTGGCCTGCCGCCTCAGGAGTGCGTCTTCGTGGACGACGTTCCCCCCTACGTGGCCGGCGCGCAGGCCGTAGGCATGGCCGGAGTCCGCATCAACCGCTTCGACTCCGAAGAGCCCTACGCGGACCATGAGCCGACAGACGTCACCCCCGATCTTGCCATCAAAGATCTGTCCGAGCTCCTCAAGTGGCTCCCTCCCCGCGCCGGCGCGCCCCGCGAATGAGCTGAGTCGCGGCTACCGCCGTCGGTGCTTCGCGAAAAACCGATAGTACGCCAACTGGTAATCCGTCGTCTCGATCCGGTGGCCGCTCTCCGGATGCCCCATCACCACGACCTCCCCGCCCAGCTCCCTCAGCAGTTCCGCCGTCTCCTCCGGCGACGTCACGCGCTCCGGCCTGTCCAGCCCCCCGTAGTGAAACATCACCGGCAGCTTCGCCAGCTTCTCCACCAGCTTCCCATCGTACACCCCCACCACACAGCACAGCGCCGCGAAGCGCTCCCGATACTCCGCCGCGATTCTCCACGCGCCGGCCGCGCCCATACTGCTCCCCATGATATACACCCGATCCTCGTCGATGGAGAACAGTTCCTCCACCAGGGCCATCGTGTCCAACACATCCCGCAGCCCGGCTTCCCGGTACCCCTCATTCCCCCGCCCCCACGGATACAGCTCCACGAAGCTCCCCCGCGGCGCGCCCCGCACGAACTCCCGGTCCCACTCGAACGTCTGCACGTTCCACTCGGCGTCGCCCATCTTCGTCCACACCCCGTGCAGCCGAACCATCAGCGGCCACCGCTTTCCCGCATCGTAGTCGAACGGCACGAACAGGCAGAACGGCTGGTCGCTTCCGTCCACCGAGCTCCGATAACCGATCCTAACCTCCCCGCGCAGGTCCGCTATCGCCTCCGGCCCGCCCCCCGCCTCCAGCAGCTCCACCATCTTCTCCCCGCGGTTCAGGGCCCGCGCCAGCTCCGCCAGCTTGTCGCAGCGAAGGTCGGTCTCCTTATCCCCGCCGACCAGGTTATTCTCCAACCCACTATCCAGCAGATGCTCTGCCGCCGCAATCGCCAGCCGCAGGCTGGGCAGCAGCACCCGCTCCTCCCCGGCCCCGCCCTCGAAGCGATCGGCCCCCGCGCGAAGCTCCGCCAACCCCCTCCTCGCCTCCGCCTCCACCTCCCCCGCCTCCGAAAACACCTCGAACCGATACCGCCCCTGAAGATCGCTGTTCACCGCCACAACTCCTGTCCGTCAATCTCCCCTCTGCTTTCCCCGCGCCTCCACCCGGCTTCCTGCCGACCGAGCCAGACGAATCACAGCCCCCACGCGCGAGAACTCCCCGCAAGCGAAACGGGGGCCAGTCGACCAGCCTGGCCTCCCATAAATAAAACGGGGGCCAGCCCAATAGCCTGGCCCCCGTCTGTCGTCCTATCGTATGTCGGCCTAGGCCGTTGGTTCCTTCACCTCCGGCAGATCCTTCAGCGCTTTGGCCACGGCCTCTTGCGAGTACTCGTGGTCCTCCAAGTCGCCCGCCATATACCTCTCATAGGCGGCCAGGTCGAAGAAGCCGTGTCCGCTGTAGTTCACGATGATGCACTTCTCCTCGCCGGTCTCCTTGCACTTGAGGGCCTCGTCGATCGTCGCGCGCAGCGCGTGCGCGGTCTCCGGCGCCGGCACCGCGCCCTCCGTGCGGGCGAAGGTGAGCGCCGCCTCGAAGGTTCCGAGTTGATGGTAAGCGCGCGCCTCGATAACCTTCTGGTCGACCAGCAGCGACATCAGCGGCGCCATCCCGTGGTACCGCAGCCCGCCGGCGTGAATCGGCTCCGGCACGAACGTATGGCCCAGCGTGTACATCTTCAGCAGCGGAGTCAACTGGGCGGTGTCCCCAAAGTCGTATCGGAACTCTCCTCGCGTCAGGGTGGGACACGACTTCGGCTCCACCGCGATGATGTCCATATCCTTGCCGTCCAGCTTGTCCTTCACGAACGGGAACGCGAGCCCGGCGAAGTTCGAGCCGCCGCCCACGCAGCCAATCACGACATCGGCCTCCTCATCCACCAGCTTTAGCTGCGCCTTGGCCTCCTGCCCGACGATCGTCTGATGCAGCAGCACGTGATTCAGCACGCTTCCCAGCGCGTACTTCGTGTTATCGTGGGTGGCCGCGTCCTCCACCGCCTCCGAGATGGCAATCCCCAGGCTTCCCGGCGTGTCCGGAAAATCTTCCCTGATCTTCCGCCCCGCGTTCGTCCGGTCCGTCGGCGACGGGTAACAGCTGGCGCCCCACGTCTCCATCAAAACGCGCCGGTACGGCTTCTGCTCGTAGCTCACCCTCACCATGTAGACGATGCACTCCAGCTCGAACAGGCAGCAGGCGAACGACAGCGCGCTGCCCCACTGGCCCGCGCCCGTCTCCGTCGAGATGCGCGTCACGCCCTCCTGCTTGTTATAGTAAGCCTGCGCGACGGCCGTGTTCGGCTTGTGACTTCCCGCCGGGCTGAAGCTCTCGTTCTTGTAGTAAATCCTCGCCGGTGTCCCCAGATGCTTTTCCAAACGGTGCGCCCGGTAGAGCGGGCTGGGTCGCCAGAGCCGATAGATCTTCTGCACCTCGTCCGGGATATCGATGTACGGCTCCATGCTGACTTCTTGCTTTATCAGCTCCATCGGGAAGATCGGCGCCAGATCGGCCGGCCCCAGCGGCTGGCCCGTACCCGGATGGATCGGCGGCGCGAGCGGCGCCGGGAGGTCTGGGTTGATGTTATACCAGCGCTGCGGCATCTCGCTCTCTCTCAGCAGAATCTTGGTCTCCTCGCTCGGCATAGCCTGCCCTTCTCCTCTCTCGCGACGGCGCACCTGCGGCCGTCAAGTTTCTCCTTCGCTA
>CAZWRO010000116.1:5601-6997 GCA_964635365.1 uncultured bacterium
CCGAGCGAGAGCCCCGCTCTCCCTCGGAGGTCTGTCAGCACCTTCAGTCCATCAGCCCTCCGTCCACGGCGGGCTGCTCTGCGCAATCGCATCACACAGCTTCATCGTGTGCACCGCGTCGGCGAAGCTGGTGTCCGGCTGCCGGCCGCTCTTGATGCAGTCGATGAAATGTCGGCTCTCCTGGTAGAACCCGATACGGAACATCTCCGGCCCCCCGGCCAGCTCGGCCGCCTCCAGCTTCAGCGGCTCCTCCCCCGCCCGGTATATCACGCCCCCCTCCTCCGGCGCGAAGACACACGACACCCGGTCGCCGTGCATCTCCATGCGGAGCTGACGCGCTCCCACCCTATGGTTGGATTGCAGGTAGCCCACCACGCCGTTGGAAAAGCGGATGAACGCGTTGTGCGCGCTCGCATACTCCGTGCCATGGGCCTTCACGTCCCCGTACACCTCCACCGCCTCCGCCCCGGCCGCCCACCGGATCGTGTCCACGATGTGAATCACATCGGAGTAGAGCAGGTCGGTCGCCCCGCCGTACATCGGCCCGCCGTCATACCACTTCAGGAACGACACCAGCACCTGATACATCGCGCCCCGCTCCAGCACCCGCCGCCGGCACTCCACCGTAATCGGCGTGTATCGGCGCTGGAACCCCACCATCGTCAGACAGCCGTGGCGCTCGGCCGTCTTGGCGAGCTGCCGCGTCTGCTCCGTATACACCCCCGGCGGCTTCTCCGTGAAGACGTGCTTACCCCGCTCCATCGCATAGGTCGCAATATCGTGGAGGTGCTGGGGCCGCACCACGATGTACACCGCATCCGGGCTTACTTCGTCGATCATCCGCCGGTAGTCGCCGTACGTCTTGCCGAGGCCGAACTTCCCGGCCGTCTCCTCCGCCTTCTCTTCCACCACATCGCAAATCGCCGCCACCTCGACATCGGCCATCTCGGCCAGCGCCGGAGCGTGGGCGCTGTTCACCATCTCGCCCGCTCCCACCAGCGCAACCTTCACCTTCTCCATGCTCTCAACCTCCAACCGCGGTTCCCCTCTTGGCCTTCCTATTCGCCGGACTTCGGATGCCCCTCTCCCTTCTGCAGGCGGTGCACCCCCTCCCGGCCCGTCCCTCCCTCGAACTCAGGACGATGCCCCTCCGCCTGCGCACACCGCACCTTCTCCCCAATCACTTCCTGCAAGAAGACCAACGCCTGCTCTCTATCCCCGTCCATCAGAATCTGCTGCAGGCTCAGCAGATCCTCGTCCTCCAGCGTCACCACCGTTCTGTCGCTCTTCAACGCCATATCGTTCACCTCCCGCAGGCGGTCCGTAGCATCGAGGCAGGACCGCCCCGCGCGCCGAGCGAATCACTCCCCTAGAGCGTTTCTTGCCTCACCGTTAC
>CAZWRO010000117.1:0-3899 GCA_964635365.1 uncultured bacterium
CGCGCATCTCTTCCAGCCACCGCTTGTGCTCCTTGGCGCGAGAGGCATAGCGGTCCTTGACGGTGACCATCTGGTCCAGAAAGCCGTACTTCTCGCCGTATCCGGTCTCGGGCGTGAGGAAGTGAGGGAAGAACTCGGAAAGGTGGCGGCCCTTCCACACGGGCAGCGCACCGAAGATCTCGAAGAGCAGCGGGGCCACGGTGTCTTTGGGATAGCCGTGCTCTCGCCAGTGACGGCGGACCATTTCGAGGCCGTCCTGCCCGCGTATGGTGAGTTCGGTAATCCATACACAGTGATTGATGCCGGAGAAGTTGTAGTGCAGGTCCTCGGCGGGAACATCGAGCATCTTCTCCAGGTCGTGCAGGCAGCCAATCACCTCGTGGCAGAGGCCGATGCAGCGGATGCCGGTCTCTTTCCAGACCGCGCGGGTGAGGGTGGTCATGGGGTTGGTGACGTTGAGGAGCCAGGCATCGGGGCAGATCCGCTCCATATCGCGGGCGATGTCGAGCATGACCGGGATGGTGCGCAGGCCGCGGCTGAGGCCACCCGGCCCGACGGTGTCGGCGATGGTCTGTCGGACGCCGTGCTTGTCGGGGATCTCCATGTCGAGGCGCCAGGCCTCCAGCCCCCCGGCGGCGATGGCGACTACGACGTAGTCGGCGTCTTGCAGGGCGGCGGCTCGGTCGTCGACCACCTCGATGGAGAGGTCGGCGCCCGCCTTGGCCTTTACGTGCTCGGCGATGATACGGTTGGTTTCGGCGGCCTCGTGGTTGATGTCCTGGAGGACGAGGGTGCTTCCCTGAAGCTCGGGGGAGACGATGAAGTCCCTGATTATGCCGGGGCCCCAGTGGAAACTGCCTCCGCCGATGAATACGATCTTGCATCCTGGCATTTTCGATCACCTCGGGAGCTGATGATGCGCGGCTTCGGCAGGCCGAGACGGGACTCCTGCCTCTCCTCGTCCATTGCGGCGGCAAGGGGGATTTGCTAGAATCAGCACGGGTGGCGTGGAGGATGAGATGAGCATTCAGAATCAGACGTCGAGCCGCACCGGCCGGTTGCTCGGCGGAGTCATCTTCGGAATCGGCATGGTGTTGCTGCTGGTGGTCTTCGTGCTGGCCGCGAGAGCCTTCTCTCAAGTCCCAGAGGGCTTAGAAGCCTCGGTGTCTGCGTCGGAGCCGGGGGTGGGAGTGGTGCTGGCTGGCGCCGCAGTTCGTGCCGCGTTCCTGATCGTCATGGCCTACGCCAGCTCTCTGATGGCGTCAAAGGGCCTGGATCTCTACCAAACGGGTAAGGGTTAGGACGCACGGTGAAATCGCTGCTGGTCGTCGATATCGGCAACACCACCACGCGCTTCGGCCTATGGCGGAGGCACGCCGTGGGAGAAGTTTCCGTGTTTCCCACGTCGTCGGCCGGTGAGGCCGGCGTCGTGGGCGCGAAGATCGAGGCCGCCATTGCCGCGGCGGGGGCTGCGTTGGAGGAGGTGGAGGTAGCGATGTGCTCGGTCGTCCCGCGCGCGGAGGGGCCGTGGCGTGAATGGTGTGTGGAGCACGGGCGGCCCCTATTCCTGGTGCGCGGCGACACCCCCACGCCTTTGGGCAATCGCTATCGTGAGCCGCCGCGGCTCGGCGGCGACCGGCTGGCCGCGGCGGTGGGCGCGGTGAAGAGGGCCGGCGCGCCGGTGGTGGTGGCGAGTCTTGGGACGGCGGCGGTGGTGGACGCGATGTCCGCCGATGGGGAGTATCTCGGCGGCGCCATCGCCGCGGGCCTGCAGACCGGATTGAATGCTCTGGCGACGGCGACGGAGGGACTGCCGTGCGTTGACGCGCGGGAGGCGCCGAGTGCGGTCGGGGGAGATACCGAAGAGTGCCTGTGGGCCGGGGCGGCTCACGGGACGGCGGCCCTGGTGGAGGGCCTTGCGGAGCGGATGCGGGAGGTGGTGGGGGCGAAGGCCCCGCTGGTACTCACGGGGGGAGATGCAGAGCTTGTCTCGCGGCATCTTCGCGGCGAGCATCAGGTGATCCCGACGCTCACGCTGGAAGGGATTGGGGCGGTGTGGGAGCACAATCGCGGGAAGGGCACATGAGGATCCGAGACCTGGCCATAGATCCGCCGGTTGCGCTGGCGCCGATGTCTGGAATCTGTGACCGCTCATTTCGGCGGTTGTGCAGAGAGGCCGGAGCTGGGCTGGTGTACACGGGCCTCATAAGCGCCAACGCGCTGCACTATCGGAATGCGAAGACGGACGACATGCTGGTCTTCGCCGCGGACGAGCATCCGGTCTGCGCGCAGGTCTTCGGGGCCGACCCCGCAGTAGTCGCAGAGGCGGCGGCGATTGCGGAGCGACATGGGGCCGATCTGGTAGACATCAACATGGGGTGCTCTGTTCCCAAGGTGCTCAAAGGACGGGCCGGAGCGGCGCTGATGGCCGATCCGGAACGGGCGGAGGCGATGGTGAGGGCGGTGGTGGGTGCGGTGTCTGTGCCCGTCGGGGTTAAGCTGCGCACGGGCTGGCGGGACCGGGGGGAGGGCGCGGTGGCCCTGGCGCAGCGCTGTGAGGGGGCCGGCGCGTCAGTGGTGGCGGTGCACCCGCGGTGGGCGGGGCAGAGATTCGACGGCGCCGCCGACTGGAGCGTGATTGCGCGAGTGAAGGAGGTTGTGAGCGTGCCTGTGATCGGCAACGGGGACATTCGCACGGCCGCCGACGCGGTACGCATGCGAGAAGCCACTGGAGGTGACGGCGTGATGGTGGGGCGAGGGGCGCTGGGCAACCCGTGGATCTTCCGCGAGGTGGCGGCCGCGCTGCAGGGAGAGCCGGTCCCGGCCGAGCCGTCCCTCCAGGAGAGGATCGCGCTGGCCGCTCGCCACCTGACGATGGTGGTTGCGGATCGCGGGGAGAAACAGGGGGTCCGGGAGATGAGAAAGCATTTCTCCTGGTACGTTAGGGGAATCCCGGGAGCGCGGGCGCTGCGTGATTCCGCGAACCGGGCGACCAGAGAGAAGGAGTTGCAGGAGTTGCTCAACCAGGTAGGGGAGGCGGCAGTTGCCGTGGCGCGCTAGCGCCGGCTGCGGACCTGGATCATGAAGCGAGTGGTGAGCGTAAGCCTGGGTTCCTCGCGGCGCAACATGACGGTGGAGATGACGTTCGGCGGAGAGCAGTTTCGCATCGAACGCATCGGCACCGACGGCAGCGTGGGCAAGGCGGAGCAGTTGATCGCCGAACGGGATGGGAAGGTGGACGCGATCGGCCTGGGCGGGCTCGACCGCTATCTGATTGCGGGCCGGCGCAGGTATGAGCTGCGGGACGCGGCGCGCATGGCGCGGAACGCGAAGCGCACCCCGGTGGTGGACGGCGGCGGGATCAAAGTGATTCTGGAGCCGTTGGTGCTGCGCCGGCTGGTGGAGGAGGGCGCGCTCGAAGTGGAGGGCAAGCGCGTGCTCATGGTGTGCGCGGTGGACCGGCCCGGGATGGCGGAGACGTTCCCGGCGCTTGGGGGGAAAGTCGTCTACGGCGATCTGCTGTACGGGGTGGGGGTGCCGATACCACTGCGCACGCTGCGGCAAGTGTCGGCCGTCGCCGCCCTGTTCCTGCCCCTTTTGCGGTTGCTGCCGATCTCGGTGCTTTACCCCACGGGGGGGCAGCAGGAGAGCACGAAGGCGAAGTTCCCGAGGTATTTCGAAGAGGCGGACATCATCGCGGGAGACTTCCAGTTCATTCGCCGATACATGCCGGAGGATCTGACGGGGAAGGTGATCGTCACGAATACCACGCGAGCGGGCGACTTGGAGGCGCTGCGAAAGCGACGCGTGAAGCGCCTGATAACGACGACGCCCTCGATTCAGGGCGAGAGCTTCGGCGCCAATGTGATGGAGGGGGTGTTCGTCGCGCTCGCCGGGAA
>CAZWRO010000117.1:3999-6996 GCA_964635365.1 uncultured bacterium
GCGAGAGCTTCGGCGCCAATGTGATGGAGGGGGTGTTCGTCGCGCTCGCCGGGAAAAGGCCGGAAGAGATGACGCCCGAGGACTATCGGCGCCTGGCGGAAGAGGTGAACTGGAAGCCGGGCATCACCGACTTCGCGGCGGCGAGCGCAAAGCCCGAATAGACGGCCGAGGAGATTGTGTTGGGAGAGTTCGCGTTTATCATCCACCCAGTGAGCGGCGCCAAGGACATGGCGCGGAAGTATCCCTTGTTGCACCTGCTGCCGGAGTCGGTCCTGGAGCTGATGCTCAAACGAATGTCGCCGCGGCCGGTGTCGGAGATTACGGGCGTGCGCGGCGCGACCGGCGCGGAGGCGCACGGATGGTTCGTCGGCTGTCCGCTGACGCCGCGGCAGTTCCTCGAACTGCCAACCGAGTTCGTATTGGCCAAGATCATTCGCGCGGCGGAAGTGGCGCAGGAGCTTGGCGCGAAGGTTGTGGGGCTGGGTGCGATGACCTCCGTGGTGGGCGACGCGGGGGTCACCGTGGATGATAGCGTGGATATCGCGGTGACGACGGGGAACAGCTACACGATATGGAGTGCGGTGGAGGGGGCGCGGCAGGCGGCCGAGTTGATGGGAACCGACCTGTCGCAGGCGCAAGTGGCGGTGATGGGGGCGACCGGGTCGATTGGCCAGGTGTGCGTGCGGATCATGGCGGAAGAGGTCCCTCTGGTGACCTTGATCGGCCGCCGCGAGGAACGACTCGCCGAGGTCGCCGCCAGCGTGGAGGGGAAGGCCGAGGTGAAGTACACGACGGATCCTCGCGCGGGACTGCGGGAGGCCGATATCGTGATCACCGTCACCAGCGCGGTGGATACGGTGGTGCCGGGGGAGGCTCTGAAGCCGGGGGCCGTGGTATGTGATGTCGCCCGGCCGCGGGATGTCGCGAAGAAGGTGGCGCGGGAGCGCCCGGACGTGCTGGTGATCGAAGGCGGAGCGGTGGAGGTGCCGGGAGACGTGGACTTCCACTTCAACTTCGGTTTCCCCCCAAAGACGGCTTATGCATGCATGGCGGAGACGATGATCCTTGCCTTGGAGGAGCGGTACGAGAGCTATAGCCTAGGCCGTGACCTGTCTCTGGAGCGCGTCAAGATAATCGCCGCGCTGGCCAAGAAGCATGGGTTCAAGCTGGCGGGGTTCCGGAGCTTCGAGCGGCAGGTGACGGCGGAGTATATTGAGGCGGTGAGGAAGGCCGCCGCAAAGAGGTGATGGCATGCCACTGTTCCGCGGACAGGTCACTTGGGACGATGTCAAGGGGCTCATAAGCCAGGAAGCGCCAGAGCACGAGCTTCTTGATTACAAGGAGTACAGGGGTAAACTCAGCAAGGGCGTAGTTTGCACTATCGGTGCGATGGCCAACACATACGGCGGCGACATATTACTGGGGGTGGCCCAGGACGATTATGGGAAGCCACGGCCTCTATCCGAACTGACTGGCATACCAAAGGACCAAGCGGCAAGGATCATCGAGTCCATAGAGGGGCAGAACTGGACGATTCGCCCGCCAGTTCTTGGGCTGACGGTTGAGCAGGTGGACATACCCTCCAGTGAGCATCCTCAGGATAGCGGAGACCACTGCGTCCTCGTCGTACGGGTGATGCAGAGCGACCTAGTTCCTCACTGGATACCCGGCAGGGGGCACTACGGGCGAGCGGGCTCTCAGAACAAGCCGTGCAGCGATGTTGACCTCTCAACTGAGCGGATCGAGTGGCTGCTGAATCGGCGCAGGGAACACGTTCTATTCCGACAGAGGCTGCTAAATTGGGTTGACGGACTGCAAGGAGGAATCGCTTGGCACAAGGCATGGTGTGTTCCGCTGTTTCCGTCGCCAGCTCACGTACTGTGGCCTTTGGACGAGGCGCGGGTCCTCGAAGACAGTTGCCCGGAAGTTCGAGAGGCCCAGGGGTCTGTGCCCTTTGCGGGGCACGGTCTGGAGCGCCCGGGCGCGGTAAGGACTGTGCAGCACGGCTGGGTAAGCCAGGCGAGTGAGCAACAGCGGTACGTGCGGCTGCCCAAACACATCGGGGCGCCACGGTGGGGCTGTGTGACGCATGTAGTGGATCATCGCGGGCTTGTTGTGGTGAAGGGCATCACTTTTGGCGAACTGACAGGGGGATCTGAGCCTTTGAAACCGGACGTCAGGGAGGCCAAATCGGGGTATATTGCGTTTGACTGGTACACTGTGAACCTGCATCTCCTCGGAGTATGCCACCAGGCGGCGGCCCTCTATGCCGCATGCGGCTATCGTGGTCCTGTTCAGTTCGGCATTGAACTCGGAGTGGACCCAGCGCAGTACCGAGGCCCTGTCTACCTGGGCGCGAGTTCCCCGGACATCGTCGGAAGCGAGATGGTCCTGTGGAACGACCCGGTGGAGCTACTTGCACGTGCCTCCATGGCTGAGCCGGGCGGCCGCGTCATTGAGACCCACGAGTGTCTTGCGAAGGACCTGGAGAATAGGGTCTGGGATGCCATAGCAGAGAGCGCATGGGCACGCGCCTTCAACGTGCAATGGCACAGCGACAGCTTGCGTGCGCAGCGCTGCACAGAGCTTCTCAGGGATGTGTTTGTCGTTGCTGAATCCTAGCCAGCGGCCGCCTCATCCACCCACCAGACTAGCTGACCGTCAATCGGTTTGATGGCCGCGGCGGGGGAGGATTTGGGGTTGGCGTTGGGAGCGAGGGCGCGGGCGAAGGCCGGCGCCTTGCTCGCGCCGGCGACGAGGAAGTGGACGTTGGCGGCGTGGTTAATCGCCGGGAGGGTGAGAGTGAGGCGCAACGGCGGTTCGGCGCGTTCTTCGCGGACGACGGCCACGACGCGAGCTTCCTCTTCCAGGACGATGTTGTGAGGGAAGAGGGAGGCGATGTGCCCGTCGGGTCCCAGGCCGCTCAACTTGCCACGGCAAGAGGGGTTTGCTATAATCGCGGGCGGCGGGCAGGCCGTGCGATGGCGGCCTATCTGC
>CAZWRO010000118.1:0-3112 GCA_964635365.1 uncultured bacterium
GGCAAGAGGTGCTTGCGCTGGCCTGTCGAATTGTGCCACAATCCTGAGCGGCCCGCGTGCGTGGTCGCCTCGTTCGGGAGGAGGGCCGTGGCGGAGTCGACGCCCTGCTGGAACCCAGATGTGGAGCTGATGGCGCCCGAGAAGCTGAGGGCGCTGCAGTCGGAGAGGCTCCGAGAGACAGTCGCGCGCGCCTATCAGCGCGTTCCCCACTACCGCGCGAAGCTGGACGCCGCCGGCGTGAAACCGGAGGAGATTCGAGGGATCGAGGACATCTCCCGTCTCCCCCTCATGACCAAGGACGACCTCCGCGACACCTATCCCTTCGGGCTGTTTGCGGTGCCCATGGGCGAGGTGGTTCGCATCCATGCCTCCTCGGGCACCACCGGCAAGTCCACGGTGGTGGGCTACACGCGAGGCGATATCGACATCTGGTCGGAGGTGATGGCGCGGACCCTCGCCGGCGGTGGCACGCACGGCGGCGACGTGGTGCAGAACAGCTATGGCTACGGCCTCTTCACCGGGGGCCTCGGAGCCCACTACGGCGCCGAGCTCATCGGAGCCTCGGTGATCCCCACCTCCGGCGGACAGACCAAGCGCCAAGTACAGGTGATGCAGGACTTCGGCACGACGGTGCTGTGCTGCACGCCCTCGTACGCATTGGTGATCGGTGAGGCCGGAGGCGAGATGGGAGTGGACTTCAGCGCGCTTCCGCTGCGGGTCGGGTTCTTGGGTGCGGAGCCGTGGTCGCTCTCGATGCGCGCGGAGGTCGAGTCCCTGCTTCACATCGACGCTCTGGACATCTACGGCCTTTCGGAGATCATCGGGCCCGGCGTCAGTTTCGAATGCCTGGAGAAGGGGGGGCTGCACGTCAACGAAGATCACTTCTACCCGGAGATCATCAACCCCAAGACAGAGGAGCTCGTGCCCGACGGCGAGCCCGGCGAACTGGTCTTCACGACGCTGACGAAGGAAGCGCTGCCGCTGATACGCTACCGCACGCGGGATCTCTCACAGCTGTTGCCCGAGCCCTGCGCCTGCGGGCGAGGCCTGCGGCGGATGCGGCGGGTGACCGGGCGCAGCGATGACATGTTGATCATCCGCGGCGTCAACGTCTTCCCCTCTCAGATCGAAGAGGTGCTGATGTCAGTTCAGGAGACCACCCCCAACTACCTGCTGGTGGTCGACCGGAAGCGGCACGGCCTCGACGAGCTGGAGGTCCAGGTGGAAGTCTCTGATGAGATGTTCTCCGATGAGATGCCGAAGCTGGATGCTCTGACGGAGAAGATTCGACAGGAGATCGACGGCGCCCTCGGATTCCGCGTGGCGGTCCGCCTGGTGGAGCCCAAGAGCATCGAGCGAAGCATGGGGAAGGCGAGGAGGGTGATCGACAGGAGGGACCTGGGGAAATGAGCGCGATTCAGATTTCGGTGTTCCTGGAGAACAAATCCGGCCGCCTCGCCGAGGTGACGCACGCTCTTGCTAAGGCGGCGGTGAACATCCGCGCGCTCTCGCTGGCGGAGACGATCGACTACGGTGTCTTGCGTCTGATCGTCGATAAGCCTCAGGAAGCCAAAGTCGCGCTGGCGGAGGCCGGCTTCACGGTCACGGAAACCGAGGTGGTTGCCGCAGAAATGCCGGACAGGCCCGGCGCGCTGGCAGAGATCGTCGATATGGTCACCGCGCGGGGGCTCAACATCGAGTACTGCTATGCCTTCATGGCAAAGCGGGGAGATAACGCCGTCGTCATCTTCCGCATCGACGACGCGGCCGAGGCAGAGAGGGCACTCACCGACAGTGGGGCTCGGCTGCTTACGGCCGCGGAGATTGGTAGTCTCTAGACACAGGGCGATACCCAGGGAGGGAGGCTTATGAAGAGCTCTGCAAGACTCATCGTGCTGCTGGCCGCACTGCTGTTGGCGCTGGCGCTGGTCGCCGGATGCGCCAAACGGGTGACCAAGGATACGGGGGTGGGGCGCCCGGAAGATAAGGTCCCCGCGCGGCTCTCGGGCGAACCGGTGGTGATCGGGGCGATGTTCGCCATCACCGGAGACGCCTCCTCGCTCGGCATCCCCGAGCGGAACACCGCCCAGATGCTGGAGGGAATGATAAACGAATCCGGCGGAATCAATGGGCGGCCCTTGAAGATCGTAATCGAGGACACCAAGGGCGAGAACACCGAGGCACTCAATGCCGCAAAGCGTCTTGTCGACAAGGAGAACGTGCTCGCCATCGTCGGGCCGAGCCGAACGGGTACGACGTTGGCGGTGGTCGAGTACATGGAAGAGGTGGAGGTGCCGCTGATCTCCTGCGCGGCCGGAATCCAGATCGTTGAGCCCGTCAAGAAATGGGTCTTCAAGACCCCTCAGACCGATCGGATGGCAGTGGAGAAGATCGTAGAGCACCTGAAGGCGAGCGGCATCTCCCGCGTCGCCTCGCTCTCCGACAACACGGGATTCGGCAAGAGTGGTCTCGCCGAGATCAAGGTGCTGCTGCCGGCGGCCGGAATCGCGGTCGTGGCGGTCGAGGAATACGGCCCGAAAGACACCTCGATGGAGACGCAGCTCACGAAGATGAGAGGAACCAAGGCCCAAGCAGTGGTCTGTTGGGGGACCCCGCCCGGACCCGCCATCGTCGCCAAGAACATGCGGCAGCTCGGGATGGAGATCCCGCTGGTGTGCAGCCACGGCGTCGCCAACCAGACCTTCCTCGAGATCGCCGGGGAAGCGGCCGACGGAGTGGTGTTTCCCGCCGGTCGGCTCTTGGTCCTGGATCAGATGCCGGCCGACCACCCGCAGAAGTCGGTGCTCGAGGAGTACGCTCGGCGCTACCGTGAGAACTTCCAGAAGTCTGCCGATACCTTCGGCGGACATGCCTGGGATGGCATCCAGCTGGCTGCGGAGGCGCTTCGCGCGGCGGGCGAGGACCGAGCCAAGCTTCGGGATACGCTCGAGCAGACCACGGGCTTCGTCGGGACGGGAGGCGTCTTCAACTTCTCGCCCACAGAGCACAACGGCCTGACCAAGGACGCCTTCGTGATGGTGAAGGTCGTCGACGGGAAGTGGACGCTGCTGTCGGACTGATCGCATAGGAATCCTCCGGAGGTGGGCCCGCG
>CAZWRO010000118.1:3212-6974 GCA_964635365.1 uncultured bacterium
ACTGATCGCATAGGAATCCTCCGGAGGTGGGCCCGCGTGGACGCGGGCCCCCTCCTGTTTGCCGCAGAGCGCTCGCGAATGGGACCAGGCGGGCGACCGCAGCAGCAATCCCCGACGGATTGCCTGCGGGGTCTCGCGCGGCCCCAAGCAGGGCGCGAAACGCCGTAAACCGTTTGATCGAGCGGTATCAACTGTGCGTGATGCTCGCACCCGGCCGTCGTTGCCGGCCGGCGAAGGACGCTTCTGCAATGATTCAGGCCGTTGACTGCGAATGGACGCGCTTGTGATATGACTCGCGGGAAACCAGCGCTGACAGGAATCTGCCGGCAGCCGTTCGATCATTCCCCCGCACCGCCGGCTTCAGAGGCGTCCCGCCTGCCATGATACCCGCCGCTTCGCAACTGCTGCAATACATCGTATCGGGCCTCACGCTGGGCAGCATCTACGGGATGATCGCGCTCGGCTTCACCCTCATTCACAATGCCACCGGAATCGTCAACTTCGCCCAAGGAGAATTCGTCACGCTTGGGGCTTTGATTGCCATCTCCGGGTCGGAGGCCGGACTGCCGATGCCGCTGGCCGTGCTCGGCGCGGTGGTTGCCGTGACGCTGGTGGGCGCGGCGCTCGAGCGGACGGCAATTCGGCCCGCGCGGAATTCCTCGGTGATCACTTTGATCATCATCACGATCGGAGCTTCCATCTTGCTCCGCGGGGTGGCGATGTGGCTGTGGGCCCCCGACCCTCTGCCAATGCGCCACTTCACCGGAGAGAACCCGATTCGCATTGGCGATGTGAGCGTGCTGCCCCAGCACTTGTGGATCATCGGAATCGTCCTGGTGACCATGATGGCGCTGCGGCTGCTGGCGGAGAAGACGCAGGTCGGGAAGGCGATGCGCGCCTGCGCCATGAACCGGGAAGCGGCGCAGCTCATGGGGATCCCGGTGGAGCGGATGGTGTGCCTCTCGTTCGCGCTCAGTGGCGCCCTGGGCGGGCTGGCGGGGGCGATCATCGCGCCGCTGGCGATGGGCCAGTACAACATGGGGATAATGCTGGGCCTGAAGGGCTTCGCGGGGGCCATTCTTGGAGGCATGGGCAATCCGCTCGGCGCGGTGCTGGGCGGGACCCTGCTCGGCGTGCTGGAGTCGCTCGGCGCGGGACTCAGTCCGCCGGGCTGGTCTGGGTACAAGGATGCTATCGCTTTTGCGATCATGCTGGTAGTGCTGCTCGCCAAGCCGACGGGACTGCTTGGCCGGCGGTCGAGGTGAGATGGGCGGAAATGTGAGAAGACACCTTTCGTTCTTGCTCGCCGTGGTCGTCGCGGCGGCGCTGCCCGCGGTCCTGCGCAGCGGCTACGCGCTGCACTTGGCGGCCGCGATCGGTATCAACACCATCGTCGTGCTTGGGCTCAACCTGCTGATGGGATATGCCGGTCAGGTTTCGTTGGGCCAGGCGGCCTTCGTCGGCGTTGGCGCATACACCGCCGCAATCCTCGGATCGCAAGTCGGGCTCTCCCCCTGGATCGGACTCGCAGCCGGCGCGGCCCTGGGGGCGCTGATGGCGGGAGCGGTGGGGGTTCCCCTGCTCAAGCTGCGCGGTCATTACCTGGCGATGGGCACGCTTGGGCTCGGCATGATCGCGCATATTGCCATGGTGCAATGGGAGGGGTTGACAGGAGGCACGATCGGGATAGGAGGCATTCCCGCGCTCTCGGTGGGCGGCTTCAGCTTCCACGGCGATCTTCGCATGTACTATCTGGTGGCCGCCTTCGTCCTCCTCGCCCTGCTGATCGCCAGCAACATCATTGACTCGCGGGTGGGACGAGCCATGAGGGCGGTGCATGGGAGCGAGGTGGCGGCGGAAGTCTCCGGGGTCGATACCGCGCGATACAAGCTCCAGGTGTTCATTCTCTCCGGGGGGTTGGCGGGGCTTGCCGGGAGCCTTTATGCCCACCACACCGGATACGTCAACTGCGACAGCTTTGGCTTCGCCTACTCGATACAGCTTGTGGTGATGGTCGTGCTCGGCGGGATGGCGAGCATCTGGGGAGCGGTTCTGGGCGCTGGCGCGGTCACTCTGATTGCCGAGAACCTGCGAGCCTTCCAGGAGTACAGCACGATCATCTTCGGGGCAGTGCTGGTGCTGGTAACGGTGTTTCTGCCCGCCGGGCTCTGGCGAGGGATCACCGAGACGGCGCAGAGGCTGGGGCTGAGCGGCGGGCGCCGTCGCTCGGAGGAGGCATAGCGGAGGGCGATGGAGGAACCCACGGTCCTGGAGCTGCGGAAGGTGACCAAGCGGTTCGGCGGCCTCGTGGCTGTCGACGCGCTCAGCTTCACGGTGAGGCGGGGGCAGATCAAGGCCCTGATCGGACCCAACGGCGCCGGTAAGACGACTGTCTTCAATCTCATCACCGGGGTCTATCCGCTGAATGGCGGAGATATCTGGGCGGCCGGCCGGCGGACCAGTGGGCAGCCCTCCCACCGGGTGGCCGCGCAGGGGGTGGCGCGGACCTTTCAGAACGTCGAACTCTTCGGCAACATGACCGTGCTCGAGAACATCATGGTCGGGGCGCATACGCAGGCCCGCGCCGGGTTCGTTGGCGCCTCCTTCCGCACCCGGGCCATGCGCCTGGAGGAGGCGCGGCTGGGGCAGCGGGCGCGACAGTGCCTCCACCTGGTGGGCCTGGCCGAGGTCGAGCCGGATCGCGAGGCCTACTCGCTGGCCTTCGGGCAGCAGCGCCTGCTCGAAATGGCGCGCGCCCTGGCGGCCGAACCGAAGCTGCTCCTCTTGGACGAGCCCGCCGCCGGCCTCTCCACCGGGGAGACCGCTCGCCTCGCAGAGCTGATCAGACGGGTCCGCGATCTCGGCGTAACGGTCCTTCTCGTCGACCACGACATGGACCTCGTGATGCAGGTCTCCGACGAGGTCGTGGTGCTGGACCACGGGGAGAAGATCGCAGAGGGGACTCCCCGCGAAATGCAGCGCGATGCGAGAGTGATCGCCGCCTATCTGGGTGAGGAAACCTAGCGTGCTGATCCTGACCAGCATAGTGACGCATTACGGGAGCGTGCAGGCGCTGAAGGGAATCTCCCTCCACGTCAACGAGGGCGAGATCGTCGCGCTGATCGGGGCGAACGGGGCGGGGAAGACGACGACGCTGCGAACGATATCGGGCCTGCTCTCGCCGCGCTCGGGCGAGATGACCTTTCGCGGCCGGACGATCGCCGGGATGCCGCCGGAGGCTGTCGTCCGGAGCGGCATCAGCCAGGTGCCGGAGGGACGCCAGGTGTTCGGCTCGCTGAGCGTGCTCGACAACCTGCTGCTGGGCGCCTACCGTCTCGGCTGGCGGGAGAAGCGGGCGCGACTGGCGGAGGAACTTGCGCGCGTCTACTCGCTCTTCCCCGTTCTGCAAGATCGTGCAGAGCAGGCCGCGGGCACGCTCTCCGGGGGGGAACAGCAGATGCTGGCGGTCGGGCGAGCGCTGATGAGCAACCCTCAGCTTCTGCTGCTCGACGAGCCGTCGCTGGGGCTTGCGCCGCGGGCGATGAGGGCGATTTTCGACGCAATCCCCAAGTTCCAGGCCGCCGGTCTTACCGTGCTGCTGGTCGAGCAGAACGCGCGCGCCGCGCTGCAGATTGCCGACCGCGCCTACGTGATGGAGACGGGTCGAGTGGTGATGGAGGGCTCCGCGCAGGAGCTGCTCGACCAGCGAGACGTGCAGCGCGCCTACCTCGGTCGCGGCTATCGTCAGGTGTGGGAGGAGAA
>CAZWRO010000119.1:0-5439 GCA_964635365.1 uncultured bacterium
ACTCGACCTGCTCTACCCGCCTCGCTGCGAGGCCTGCGGCCGACTGCAGCGAGAGCCGATCTGTGACGCCTGCCTCGCCGCCATCCAGCGCCTCCAGCTCCCCCTCTGCCAGGTATGCGGCGAGCCCTTCGACCCCCGCGCGCAGGCCCCGCCGAAGTGCGCCCAGTGCCGCCGCGGAGGCCCCCGCTCCCTCGCCCTCGCGCGCAGCGCGGCCTACTACGAAGGCCCGCTCGTGGAGGCCATCCGGCGCTTCAAGTACCACAGCCAGATGGTCCTCGGCCGCCCCCTCGGGGGACTGATGGTGGAGGCCCTCGAAAACGGCGCCGCCGGCGGCCTCGCCCCCGACTCCATCGACGTCGTGTGCGCGGTGCCGCTGCACGAGTCCCGGCTGCGGGAGCGCGGCTTCAACCAATCCGAGTTGCTCGCCGAGAGCGTCGCCGTCGCCATCGGCAGGCCGCTCAAGCCGCTGCTGGCGCGCGCCAAGCCCACCCTCCCCCAGGTCGATCTGCCGGTTCAATCGCGCGCCGCCAACGTGCGCGGAGCCTTCGAGCCCCGCCTCACCGAGGTCATCGCGGGGCAGCGGGTGCTGGTCGTCGACGACCTGTTCACCACCGGCGCGACGCTGGCCGAATGCGCCCGCGTGCTGCGCCGCGCCGAGGCCGCGGAGGTCCGCGCGTTCACCCTCGCCCGACCGAATCCACCGTGGCGGCGGCCGGCTGCCGACGCTCGCGCGATCCGCCGCGAAGCGGACATCGACCACCCCAAAACGCTCCGGTGAGAGTGCGCGATTGACCGAATCGGACAGGTTCGGTCATTTCATTGGCCGGAATCGCCCCCACATGTCCACTCCGTGAATTATATCTCAAGGATTCGCTCGCCCGCAGACCGAACCGAAACCGATGCGCCGGGCACCGCACGCGGCGCGCCGGGTAGGCTGGAGGCATGAACATCACGCGTTGTAAAGCCCGAGTTGAGGGGACCGTACAGGGGGTCGGCTTTCGGCCCTTCGTCTTTCGCCTCGCCACGTCGCTGGGGCTGGCCGGGTCGGTGCGCAACACGGCCGAAGGCGTCATCATCGAGGTCGAAGGCGAAGACGCGCGGGTGGAGGAGTTCCTGCGCCGCCTCGAGCAGGAGGCCCCGCCGCTCGCGCGCATCACCTCGGTACACGCGCAAACCCTCCCGCCCGCGGGCCTGGAAGAGTTTCGCATTATAGAGAGCGCGGCCGGCGCCGCGCCCACCGCGCTCATCCCGCCGGAGGTCGCGCTCTGCGCGGACTGCGCCCGCGAGATCGGCGATCCGCAGGACCGGCGGTTCGGTTACCCCTTCACTAACTGCACCAACTGCGGCCCGCGCTTCAGCATCGTGCAAGGCCTTCCCTACGACCGGCCCCAGACCACGATGGCGGCCTTCGTCATGTGCCAGGCCTGCGCCGCGGAGTACGCCAACCCCGCCGACCGCCGCTTCCACGCCGAGCCGGTGGCCTGCCCGAAGTGCGGGCCGGAGCTCTTCCTCGACGGAAAGCCCGCGCCGGAGGGCCTCGCCCGCGCGGCCGAGATGCTGGCCGAGGGAAAGGTGGTGGCGATCAAGGGGCTGGGCGGATATCACCTATCCTGCGACGCGCGGAACGCAGAGGCGGTGGAGACGCTGCGCGCGCGCAAGGGGCGCGGCCTCAAGCCATTCGCGATCATGGTCCGCGATCTCACCGAGGCGGGGCGGGTGGCGGAGGTGAGCGACCGCGCGGCGGCCTTGCTGACCTCGCCCGAGAGCCCGGTCGTCATCCTGCCCGCCAAGGACGGCGGCGGCCTGGCGGAGGGCCTCGCCCCGCGGCAGCACACGGTCGGCCTGATGCTGCCCTACACCCCGCTGCACCGGCTGCTCCTGGATCAGTCTCCGCCGGCCCTGGTGATGACCAGCGGCAACCTGGCGGAGGAGCCCATCGAGCACCGCGACGCGGAGGCGAAGCGGAAGCTGGGGCCGATCGCCGACCACATCCTCTCCCACAATCGCGAGATCGCGGTGCCGTGCGACGACTCGGTGGTGCGGGTGGAGGGCGACCTGGTGATTCCGGTGCGGCGGGCGCGGGGCTATGTGCCGCGGTCCGTGCCGGTCGATTACCAAGGGCCGCCGGTGCTCGCGGTGGGCGGCCAGCACAAGAACACCTTCTGCCTGCTGCGCGCGGGAGAGGCGATACTGAGCCAGCACATCGGCGACCTCGACACCGCCGAGACGGTGGACTACTTCGGCCGCGCGGTGCGGCATTTCGAGGAGCTGTTCGAGACGACGCCGGAGATCGTGGCCCACGATCTGCACCCCGGCTACTTCTCCACGCAATGGGCGAAGTCACGGCCGGATGTGAAGCTGGTCGGCGTGCAGCACCACCACGCGCACGTGGTCAGCGTGATGGCCGAGCTAGGGCTGGAGGGGCCGGTGATCGGGGTGTCCTATGATGGCACCGGCTATGGCGCGGACGGAACCGCGTGGGGAGGCGAGATCCTGATCGCGGACCGCCGGGAGTTCACGCGCGCGGCGCATCTGCGGCCGGTTCCCCTGCCCGGCGGCGAGGGGGCGATTCGCCACCCCTCACGGATGGCGCTGAGCCACTTGATAGACGCCTTCGGCGCGGAGGAGGCCGTCGCGAAAGCGCGGCGACTGCTGCCGCACCTTTCGGAGTCGTCGGCGCGCGTGGTCGCGCGGCAGATGGAGCGGGGGATCAACAGCCCCCTGTGTTCCAGCATGGGGCGGCTTTTCGACGCGGTGGCGGCCTTGCTCGGGGCAACGCCGGAGGCGACCTATGAAGGCCAGCCGGCGATGGAGCTGGAGGCGATGTGCGCTCGGGCGCCCGCAGAGGGGCGCCCCTACGAATATGGTGTGACGGAGGCGGCGATTGATACGCGGCCGGTGGTGCGCGGCGTGGTGGAGGATCTGGCGCGTGGCGCTGACCGCGGCGAGATCGCGGCGCAATTCCACGAGGCCGTAGCCGAGTTCACCGTCGAGGCCTGCCGGCGACTGCACGAAGAAGGCGCCCCGGCCGACGTAGTCCTGTGCGGCGGCGTGATGCAAAACGCGCGGCTGCTCGCGCGGCTGCTGGAGCTGCTTCCCGCAGCCGGGCTGACGCCACACATTCACCAGGAAATCCCGACCAACGACGGGGGAATGAGCCTAGGGCAGGCGGTGGTGGGGGCGGCTGCTCCCCCTGGGCAAGGTGTTTCAGGCGAGGGGAAGAGATGACTCCACGTGATATCATCGACGGATACCAGTCGCTTCGATTGGGCGTGCGGCTGGCCGATCTCAGGCCCACGCAGGTCGCGCTGGCGACATCGGATCATACGACGTTCGCCGAACGCGGCTATGGTTTCGTCCGGCTGTTCTGGGCAATGCACGTGGGGGATCGCGCCGCGATCTCGGTGCATCCGGCCGCGCTGGCAGAGGTCTCGCGGATGGCGCTTCGGATTGATCCGGAGGGGGTGCTCGCGGACGAGTTCTGCAACACCGCGTGCGCGGCCCTGCAATCTGCTCTTGGCGAGCCCGACCTGAGGCCGGAGGGGGTGGACGTCTGCATGTACCACCCAGGAGAGGCCGGCCTGGTCGAGCGCGATGGCGAGATCCGGCCGGCGACACGGGCCTCGAAGGAGGCGTGGGCCGGCAAGCGGAGCTTCTGGGCCGCGGCCGATCATCCCAGCGCCGCGCGCGGCGCGGCCTTCTCGTTTTGGCTCGGCGAGACGGTCGTCGCCGAGATCATTACCCACGAGCCGAGCGTAGCCGAGATGGCTGACCTGATTGCCGAGGATGGAATCGAGGTGTCCGAGGAGTTTCGCGGCCGCGGCCACGGCAAGGCGCTTCTTTCCTATTGGACGTGCGAGATGCAGAGGCGCGGTCGGGTCTGCCTACATTCAACATCAGCCGGCAACGAGGCATCTCTCGCGCTTGCCCGCTCGGTGGGATACATCGAGTATGCGAGGTCGCGCTTCATCGTTTTCCGGCGGGACTAACGCGCCCGGCAATGCTTCGAGATGGTCAGCGCGGCTTCAGCACCGCCCGCGCCGGCGCGCCGTCGGCGCCAGCGATGCGGAGCGGCAGGCAGATGAGGTCGTAGTCGCCCGGCGCGACCTCCGACAGGTCCACGGCCTCGACGATGATGACCCCGGCCCGGAGCAGCGCCAGGTGGACGTCCGCTCGGCTGGGGTGATCGGGGGAGAGGCCGTCGATCCCAACCAGTAATACCCCGCGGTCGATCAGAAAGCGGGCGGCCTCCTCGGTGAGGTGGGCGGGGAGGTCGGGCATGGGACCGGTGCGAATCCAGGCCGAGTTGTCGGTCTTCAGCAAGACCCGCGGGATCGCGCCCACGCTCGCTTGAGAGAGCGCGTCGGCGGTTATCTCCGTCGTTCCCCGGAAGTCGTAGACGTGGGCCGGGCCGATGAGCACCTCCAATGAAAGCTGATCGACGGTCTGGTCGCCGACGGCGAAGTGGAGGGGCGAATCGACGTGGGTGCCGCTGTGGCTGCTCAGGCGAAGGGTCGTCACCTGATAGCGATGGCCGGCGTGAATGCCCTTGGAGGGATCGAAGGAAACGGATTCGTGCCCCGACCAGGTCAACATGTCGGGGCCGAGGGGGACGCTGATATCGAGATAATCACTCGCCATGGCCCGACGATATCAGGTCTAAACCTGCGCGACAAGGGCCAGGGCCGTGACTTAAGCGCACAAGGCGCCCTCAACAGCAGGTCTTCCGTCGCCACGAGGGGTAAACTGAAAACTGACCGTAGCTGGCGAGTTCGGCGGCTTGGCCGAGAATGACGCCTCAAGGGGAAATGGCGCATGTGTCTGGCCGTGCCGATGAAGGTGATCGAGATAGACGGGCCGATGGCGCAGGTTGAGGAAAGCGGCGTGCGGCGCTCGGCGCGCGTCGACCTGGTGGAGGGGATCAAGGTCGGCGACTACGTGATCGTGCATGCCGGGATTGCCATTGATCGACTGGAACCGGAGGAGGCGGCGGAGACGCTGAAGCTGTTCGCCGAGCTGTTCCCCTCCGAGATGGGTGCCGTGGAGGCAGATGGAGCAGCTGGCCGCGCTGAGAAATCCTGAGCTGGTGCGGCGGCTGGCGCAGGACCTGCGCGGCCTGGCCGCGCAGCCGGCCACGCTGATGGAGGTGTGCGGCACGCACACGGTGGCCATCGCGCGGCACGGGCTGAAGCAAGCGCTGCCCGACGGCGTGCGGCTGATTGCGGGGCCGGGGTGCCCGGTGTGCGTCACTCCCCAGGAGGAGATCGACTGGTTTCTCGCGCTCGGCGGGCTCGAGGGCGTGACGCTGGCGACTTTCGGGGACATGGTGCGGGTGCCGGGCAGCGAGCGGAGCCTGGAGCAGGCGCGGGCGGAGGGCGCCGAGGTGCTGGTGGTCTACTCCCCCATGGATGCGGTGGAGGCGGCCGCCCGCCGGCCCGA
>CAZWRO010000119.1:5539-6959 GCA_964635365.1 uncultured bacterium
GTGGTGACGGGGTTCGAGGCGGCGGACGTGCTGCGGGCGGTGCAGATGCTGCTGACTCAGATCATAGAGGGCCGCTCCGAGGTCGAGGTGGAGTACCGGCGGGCGGTGCGGCCGCAGGGGAATGTCAAGGCGCAGGAGGCGCTGGCGCGGACCTTTAGGGTGGTGGACGCGCGCTGGCGCGGCCTGGGAGAGATCCCCGGGAGTGGGTACGAGCTGGCGGAGGAGTTCGCCGAGTTCGACGCCACCAAGAGATTCGACATCGAGCTGCCCCCGGCGAAGGAGCCGGTAGGGTGTCGCTGCGGCGACGTGCTGCGCGGGGCCATCGAGCCCTCGGAGTGCGGCCTGTTCGGGAAGGCCTGCACGCCGCGGAATCCGGTCGGGGCCTGCATGGTGTCGAGCGAGGGGGCCTGTCAGGCGCACTATCGTTACCGGGGTACCTCTTGGGACGTGCGGAACGAGGAGCAGGACGGGTGAGCGAAGATCGGGTGCTGCTGGCGCACGGAGACGGCGGCGAGCTGATGGCGGAGCTGATCGAGCGGGTGTTCGTCTCCCGCCTGGGGACGGGCGACCCGCCGGGGGATGACAGCGCGCGGCTGGAGGCCTCCGGGCGGCTGGCCTTCACCACCGACGCCTTCGTCGTCGATCCCATCTTCTTCCCCGGCGGCGACATCGGCAAGCTGGCCGTCTGCGGCACCGTGAACGACCTGGCGGCCGCCGGCGCGCGGCCGCTGGCGCTGAGCGCCGGCTTCATCTTGGAGGAGGGCCTGCTGTTCTCGGACCTGGAGCGGGTGGTGGACTCCATGGCCGCGGCCGCGCGGGAGTCGGGCACGCGCGTGATCTGCGGCGATACCAAGGTGGTGCCGCGAGGCGGGGCCGATCAGATCTACATCACTACTTCCGGAGTCGGCGAGGTGCCGGCGGGAGTGGAGGTCTCCGGGGCGGGGGCGCGGCCGGGAGATGTGGTGATAGTGAGCGGCTCGCTGGGGGACCACGGGCTTGCCGTGCTCTCGCGGCGAGAGGGGCTGGAGTTCGAGTCTCCCATAGTCAGCGACTGCGCGCCGCTGGCGGGCCTCGTCGGCGAGCTGCTGGCCGCCTGCTCCGGCGTGCACGTGCTGCGCGACCCGACGCGGGGCGGCCTGGCGACCGTGCTGAACGAGATCGCCAGTCAGTCCCAGGCGACCATTGAGTTGGAGGAGTCGGCGGTGCCGGTCGGGGAGTCGGTGGCGGCGGCCTGCGAGTTGCTTGGCCTGGACCCGCTCTATGCGGCGAACGAAGGCAAGATGGTGGTGGTGATTCCGGAGCCCGAGGCGGAGGCGGCCCTCTCGGCCCTGCGACGCCACCCGCTTGGCGAGCAGGCGTCGGCGATTGGTCGGGTACTGGAGGGCGGCGAGCCACGCGGTGGCGAACCACCCGGTGGCGA
>CAZWRO010000120.1:0-1352 GCA_964635365.1 uncultured bacterium
CCGCGAGCGCTTCCGAGTCACCGCGCGTCACCGAACTGCGCGGTTCGGTGCGGGGCTCCAACGTCGTGATCTGTGTCATCGACGCCGCCCGCGCCGATCACGTGGCCTGCTACGGATACGCACGGGACACGACCACCACCATCGACCGGCTGGCCGAGGAGGGACTGCTGTTCGAACAGCACTTCTGCCAATACCCCTCCACGAAGCCATCCACAGCCTCTCTGTTCACGAGCCAGCATCCGGACACCCATCTCGCCAGCGGCGACCGGATGCTGGAGGAGTCGACATTCACCCTCGCGATGGGGCTGCAATCCGCTGGGTTCCGCACCGTGCTCTTCAGTCAGAACCCGTATGCTTCTCCCGCCGCAGGCATCGGCAACAACTTCCAGGAAGCCTATTACGACCCCCAGTTTCTGCTCGAGCATCCTGAGAATCTTCTGCTCCGCGTCTCCGAGTGGCTGGCGGAGAACCGTGCCTCGCAGTTCTTCATGTACGTGCACTTCTTGCCCCCGCATCGACCTTACAATGCACCGGCAGAGATGAAGCAGCTCTTCGCCGGAGGCGATCCGCCCGACTTCTGGCAAGGCGACTTCCAATTCCCGGAAGTCGCCGAGTCTCTTCCGGAGACTGATTTTCCTGCCCCCCCGGAATGGGTGAATCTCTACGACGCGAATCTGCGCTACGGCGACTGGGCCGTAAGTGAGCTGGAGACTTTGCTCCGCGAGGCCGACGTCTTCGAGAACACTCTCTTCATCGTCACGTCGGACCATGGCGAGGCCCTCGGCGAGCACGGATACGAGGGGCACAACAACTCCGTGTATGACGAGACTATTCGCGTCCCGCTCGTCTTCAGATGGCCTGGGCAAAATAGACCGACTGAACGCATAGCCGCGCTGACCCAGACTATCGACATACTCCCCACGCTGTTCGAGCTATACGATGTTTCCTATGACGCGGAGAATGTTCAAGGGAAGTCGTTGCTTCCACTGATCGTC
The DNA here is from genome assembly GCA_964635365.1 of uncultured bacterium. Lineage (GTDB taxonomy): Bacteria > Armatimonadota > Hebobacteria > Hebobacterales > Hebobacteraceae > CAZWRO01. The sequence continues at coordinate 996 of CAZWRO010000120.1, forward strand.
GGTGAGGTGGACGCCGTCAACCAGTGTATCTTCGCCCGCTCCGGCGGGCGCCGGCCCAGCTACATGGTGCGTGATCTTCACTGGTCGCTGCTCCTGTATCAGTGCCGGCGCATGCGCGCCCTTTATGATCTGGACAACGACCCTCGGCAGACCTCCGACGTGTACGCCGCGAAGGCCTATCCACGGGTGCAACTGCTCGGGGAATTCCAGGCCTTCATCAAGACGCAAGTTCACCAGCCGTACGATTTCATCAACCCCACCCTTCGCCCCGGGCCGCTGCCGGAGGCCCCTCTGATTGAGATGTCGGAGGACACCCGGAGAGCCCTTCGGGCGCTGGGGTATCTCCAGTAGCTGCGT
>CAZWRO010000120.1:1452-6921 GCA_964635365.1 uncultured bacterium
AGACCCTCGTCTCCAGCCGCGGTGTCGGCTTTTCTGGACAAAAGAACGATATGGAGTCAAGCTTATCGCGTGCCAACCCGAATCCAAGGTATGGAGGATTAATAGCTAGCCAGGCAGCCAGACGCCGATCCGCCCTGAGTCCCGTCTTCCCCGCTGAGAGCCTTCTCGATAAGGGCCTACTTTGTATGTCCGGGGAAAGTTGACCGGAATGCCAAGGAGACTGACATGATATGCGAGCAAGGACGCAGTGGGCCTACCCGGAACGCGCGACGTAAACTCCTCCTGCCAGCACTGGGATTGCTTACCGTGCTGGTAGCAGTTGCGGCAGGCACGTTCATCTCAATGCGAGCTACTCCGGCTTCAAGCGAGACGAGCGCGGCTCTCAACGAGATTGCCGCATTTGGCAATCCCGTGTCGTCCTGTACCGGCCGCTTCCGTCTCGAGTGGGCTCCTGTAGACATGGCAGGGATGTCATTGGAACAGCAGAGACTCCTTGAAGAGCGAGTCGTTGAGGGAAGGTGGATGATGGATGGTGCTCGCTTCCGTGAGGACACGACCACTGTCTACGCCGACACAGGGCGCACTGAGAGGCTCTCGGTGGCATTCGATGGATCCCGAACTGCCATCTTGTGGGAGGACGGAACCCTTGACCATCTTCAAGATGTGGAGATGGTAGCCGACCACGCCCAATTTGGCCTATGGCTGGGAGTAGCTCACCATTACCAGCCTGAGGCAAGGCGCTTGACCCACTCAATACCTCTGGAGGGGGACCAGCCCACAATCGGGGCAACGGAGACTGTTGCCCAGACTGACTGCCTCCGGATTCATGCCAATCAATCCGCCGGGGGAAGCTGGTACACATGGTGGGTGGCGCCTCAGTATGGCCACATGGTCATGCGAGTTGATTCTGTGAGCCCCGTCTCGCCCGCGGACCCTGAACACCCACAGAGCCTTCGTCATCGCGAGGAGGTCCTCGAAGTGACTGACTTCGGCAACGGCATCTTTCTGCCCACCGTTGTCGAGCGCGTTGCGAGTAGACTGAATCCCGACGGCTCAGTAGACAAAGTCTATTTCCACCAGACCTTCACCGCCACCGACGTTGCCGTCAACGAGCCGGTTGATCCCGGCGCCTTCGAACTGGAATCCCACACCCCCTGAAACCGTCTGACGATCTCGCATGACTGGAGGTTCCTGAGGCGCTTTCTGTTGCGTGTCGTAGGCCGCCGGGGATTACTCTATTGCTGTTCGGCGGGGAAGGGCTCGCGGACTTCGCTCTGGCCTGTATGAGACTCCGCGGCCGGCAGCACCCCCGGTCCGCCCCAGGATGATCGCCCGCGACAAAGTCGTCGTTCCCAGAGTCTAATATACGTGGTACCATCTACGGCCGAGCAGCGCTGATACCCTTGAGGGAAGTGATATGAAGAAAGAGCAAACACCGATAATCACCGAGCTCAACCTCTATGTGGACGACGAGGCCCTCGACCTAATCGGGCGCCGCGACGCAATGCGTCTGCAAGTGCTTCCCATGCAGGTGCAGGGAGACACGTTGGTCGTCGCGATGATCAACCCAAACGATATCCTGACGATCGACGAGGTACAGCGCATAACCGGCAAGAATGTGCGGGCGGCGCGCGCCGACCTGCGAGTGATCGACCGCGGCATTCAGCGTTTCTACGGGGAACGCGACGACCTGGAAACCGGCGCGGCGCTCACCGAGCCGGGCCTGGTTGTTGAGGCCGATGCGCGGACGGGCGCCATGTTAGGTGCCGGAGGGCAGGATGCTCCGGCCGTAGCACTGATGAACGAGCTCCTCGAAACCGCTATTATGTCTCGTGCCAGCGATATCCACGTCGAGGCCGGCACTGCCAAATTGCAGGTTCGCTTCCGAGTTGACGGCGTTCTCTTCGACCACCAGAGCTATCCCATCGACCTCCATGCGGCCGTCCTCTCGCGCCTCAAGATCATGTGCGGCATGGACATCGGCGAGCACCGGCTTCCCCAGGACGGTCGCTTCGACGCTCGCCTGCGAGGCAAGGTCTTCGACATCCGTGCCTCGGTGGTGCCTTCTGTCTTCGGCGAAACCGCGGTGCTTCGTCTGCTACCAAAGACTGCCACCGGCCTGAAGCTCGCCGAGCTTGGCTTCGGCTCCGACCATCTGGCGACCATGGAGCAGATGGTCAACCGACCCCACGGCATGCTCTTTGCCACCGGACCCACCGGCTCCGGAAAGACGACGACCCTCTACGCCGTACTCAGTCGCCTGGACCGGATCGGACGTAATGTGATCACGATCGAGGACCCCGTCGAATACCAACTCACGCGGGCCACTCAGATTCAGGTCCACCCCCGGATCGGCCTTGACTTCGCCAGCGGTTTGCGGTCCATTCTGCGCCAGGACCCCGACGTGATAATGGTGGGTGAGATCCGCGACCTCGAGACGCTGCGCATGGCCATTCAGTCGGCACTCACGGGACACTTGGTTCTGACCACTGTTCACTGTAACGATGCCGCCAGCGGGGCCGCTCGGCTCATCGACATGGGCGCAGAGCCTTTCCTGGTCGCCTCCGCGGCCACCGCTTTCCTGTCGCAGCGGCTGGTGCGTAGGATCTGTACTCACTGCCGCACCGAGGATACCCCCAAGCAAGAGGTGCTCGACTCCTTGTCCATCGAACCCGCCACTTTCTACCGGGGCCGCGGCTGCGACCACTGCGGCGGGACCGGCTACTTCGGCCGCACCAGTGTCTTCGAGATTATGATGGTGGATGAGGAAATCTCCGCCGCCATTACGCGACGGGAAACCGCGGGTGAGGTACGCCAGCTCGCGCGTAGCCTCGGTATGAAGGGACTACGCGAAGACGCCATAGACAAAGCGCGGGAGGGCGACACTACCCTGGAAGAAGTGCTTCGCGCGGTCTGGGTGGACGAAACCTAACCGATTCCCGACCTATCGCGCGATTTCGCCGGACATGAGTGCTATGGTCGCGCCGGCGTAGTAGTGCTGAAGCACCTCCGCGGCCGTGCTTCCAGCCGCCGCCATCGCGTTGGCGCCCCACTGGCAGAGCCCGACTCCGTGGCCGTACCCCCTCCCGGCGAACACCATCATCTCCCCATTTGCGGCCGCCTCGAAGTCGGCGCTCGGAAGCGTATCTCCTCCCAGCGCTCGATTCATGATACTCCGCAGCTCCGAAGAGGCGACGCGGCATTCGCCGTAAGCCCCGTGCAGGATGAACTCCCGCGGCCGTCCTCCAGCGTCGCGGGCCGCAGGCTCTATCGAGCTGATTGGCGCTCCAACCCCGAAAGGCGCCAGGACCGTTGCCAGTTGTGACTGTGTAATACTACGAGTCCACGCGGCTCCGGGCGCGGCTTCACACCACACCCCGTCGCCATTGCTGTCACTCACGGGCCGCAAGTATGGAAGGGGTCTGGCCCCCGGCCAGGCCGTCTCGTTCGCCGCCGTCCGTCCCCCGCAGACAGCATGATAGACCGCCTGAATGGGCTCCCCCTCGTAGGTGAGAATCAGCCCCGCGGTATCGGCTATCGCGGCGTCCAATCGCGGGTCTTCTCGCTCCGTGCCGAGGAATACCTGACAGTGGGATCGATCGCACAGATCGTATCCGTCTCGCTCGTGTCGGCCCCTCGTGGCCACGGCGTAGGTGCGAGCGACAATCGCCTGCGCTCTCAGCGCCTCCGGATGGAATCCGGCCGGCACCTCCGAGGGAAGCACCCCCCGCAGGTAGTCCTCAAGGCCCGCGCGGTTCACCAGCACCAGTCGCCCTTCGCGCTCGAACAGCGCCACTTGACCCCTATAGCTCCTGGCCGTCAGTCCTTCGGGCTCAACCCGGATTGGCTCGGAGGAAGAGAACACATACCGCCTGCTTTGACCCTGCCCGCGGGGCGCCTCGCATCGGACCACGACCAGGCCGCCCTCGGCCGCCGCCTCCAAACGCGTTCCGCCTGGAAAATCCGCCAGTCGCCGGCCGCGCTCGTTCTCCAGCGTGATTGCGGCCCTCGCCGTAATGCTACAGGCGGAAATGTCGTGCCCGGAGAAGATTCCCACTGAGATAACCGGGCTGAGGTCAGAGGCCTGAGCCGCAGCCGCAAAGACCGCAGCCAGAGAAAGTCCAAGAAGGAGCCACAGGTGACGCATAGCGCAATCGGATACCACAACTACTTCTTGCGCTATCATCCAACCCTTGGGGATTCCGGCCATGTCCGGTGACCACTACTTCACCCCCCATCCGCGTGCAAGGGGAGGGCGCCGCACGCTCTCCGTGACTCTGCGCGGCCAGCAGCTAAGGCTCACCACTGAAGCCGGCGTCTTTTCCCGCCGTCGGGTTGACCGCGGCACGCGGCTCTTGATTGAGAACATGGAGGTTAATCCCGCCGACAGCGTGCTGGACCTGGGCTGTGGCTATGGTGTCGTCGGCCTGGTCGCCGCCCGTCTGGCGTCGCAAGGGCGCGTCACGCTGGTAGATGTCAATCAGCGCGCGGTCGACCTGGCTCGCGCCAACCTGCGGGCGAATGGCGTCCAAAATGCAGAGGCCATATCCGGCGACGGCTTTGCTCCGGTAGCTGGTCGCAGCTTCGATGTCATCGCGCTCAATCCGCCGATCCGCGCGGGATTCGCCGTGGTTCACACCCTCATCAGTGAATCCGTGCAGCATCTCCACCACGGGGGCCGCCTCTATCTCGTGGGACGCACCAAACAGGGAGTAATCCGACTCGCGGCGAAGATGCGCGAGGTCTTTGGCCGCGCCGAAGAGATAGCCAGGGGCGGCGGATACCGACTGTATCTATCACCGCGCGGCCGCGTCGATATCATCCCTGGCTAGTCGGCCTCGGCGCAGACCACGGAGGAACTGCCATGATTGAGCTGGTCCAGCGTGCAGTCGATCACGCGACGGCCTCGGGTGCGTCCTACGCTGACGCCCGCATCATCGTGAGCCGCCGCCAGACCATCAACACCAAGAACGGTGCCGCCGAAGGTCTCTCCGACTCCACCGATGAAGGCCTGGGTGTTCGCGTCATCGCCGACGGGGCCTGGGGCTTCGCCAGCGTCTCCACATGTTCACCGGAGGCCGCGGAGGAGGCGGCGGCGCTGGCCGTTCGCATCGCCCGCGCCAGTGCCCTAATAACGTCACAGCCGGTGCAACTGGCTCCTCAGCAGCCGGAGCAGGCCGAATGGACCTCCGAGTTCGAGACGGAGCCCTTTGCGGTCCCTCTGGAGCGCAAGCTGAGGCTGCTTCTCGACGCCGACAGGATCATGCGCGAAGTGTCGGGCGTGCGCGTCGCCACGGGCGAGTTGAACTTCGTGCGGGAGGAGAAGTGGTTCGCCAGCAGCGAGGGTGCCGCGCTTGTGCAGAGCCGCACCCAGTCCGGGGGCATGATTCAGGCGCTTGCGGAAGGCGAGGGCGAAGTCCAGCGACGCTCCTATCCCAGCTCCCTCGACGGCGACAATGCCAATCGAGG
>CAZWRO010000121.1:0-1518 GCA_964635365.1 uncultured bacterium
GAACTGGAGGCCGGCGGCGGCGGCGCGACGACGGGCTTCGGGAAGAACGCGCTGGAGGTCGTCGGCGACGGCGCGGCGCTGGCCCACGATCTCTTCCAGGGACTCGGAGCCGAAGTTGGTGAGCTTGGCGGTGCAGAGCAGGGCGTCTACTCCCCAGTCGGCGCAGCGCTGCACGAGGTCGGGGATTTCGGGGGTGGACTCGCGTTGGATGACGTGCCAGACGCGGATGGCGGGGTACTTGCGGGGGCCTCGCTCTCGCACGAGGGCGGTGACGTCTTCGGCGATCTGTTCGAGGTCGGAGCCGGGCCGGAGGCGGGCATGGGTTTCGGGGTCGGCGGCGTCGATGGAGAGGTTGAGGTTGGTGAGGCCGCAGGCGAGCAGCTCGCGGCGGCGGTCGGCGTCGAGGAGGCTGCCGTTGGTGGTGGTGAGGACACGGACGCGCCGCTTCCGCGCGACGCGGACCATGTCGAAGAAGTCGGGGTTGAGGAGGGGCTCACCGAGGCCGACGAGCTTGATGCGATAGACGGAGGGAAGCTGGTCGAGGCAGTGGGTGAAGTCGGCGAGGGAGAGGTGGACGCGCTTTCCGGCGCCGGCGGCGAGCGCGGTGGAGGGACAGTGGGGGCAGCGGAAGTTGCAGTAGGTGGTGGGCTCGATGTCCGCGCGGACGGGCCGCGCGGGGTTGCGCGCGGGGAGGTCGCGATAGACGCGCCGGAGGCGAAGGAAGTTGATGAGGGCGGCGGGCAGCTTCATGGGCGCGGCCCGCGGAAGGCCGGGCGACTAGAACCAGAGGGAGAAGCTGACTGGTCTAACACGCCACTGATTGCCTTCCTGAACCAGCCAAAGGTTGCCGCGGACACTCTTGGGGATGATGCGAGCGACGCGAAGGCTGGCTACGAAGTCGACCCGGAGGCCGCCGAGGCTGTGGGCGCGGGCCTCGAGGTTAACGGATCGCATCCTGATCCATCGGGGCGGACGGCGGGGGACCTCCCACCAGTGGAAGGTCAGCCCGTCCATGGTTTGGTAGTCGGCGGAGAGCCAGGCCTGGACGAACTCGGTGGCGGCCTGCTGAAGGGCCGGCTCCTGCGCGCGGTCGGCCTCGGTAGGGCTGTGGTCGGGGATTTCGGCGTCCGGGGGCAGCTCGGTGTACCAGTAGATCTGGCGGACGCGCCAGGCGCGCAGGCCGTCTTGTTCGACGAGGCGCATGACCATGGTGCCGCGACTGGGCAGGCTGCGATCGACGGAGGCTCCCTGGAAGTCGATGGCGCCGGTGCGGGTGTCGGCGCGGGGGTTGTTCAACTGCGGGGCTCCGTCGAAGGGACAGGGGCCGTAGAGGTTGGCGAGGGAGGTGGGGAGCATGCTGCTGACGGCCTCGCGGTCATTGCGGCTGAAGGCCTCTAGGAAGGTGCGGGCGACTTGCTCGGCCTCCGGGGGAAGAGTGACGGCGGAGGGCTCGGGCCGGCCGGGCTTCGGGTTGGCGAGGGTCCAACCGAGCGCGGCGATGACTAGCAGGTACTTGAC
>CAZWRO010000121.1:1618-6868 GCA_964635365.1 uncultured bacterium
GCTTCGGGTTGGCGAGGGTCCAACCGAGCGCGGCGATGACTAGCAGGTACTTGACGCTCATAGATCTCATCTCCTGGATGATACCCCGGTTCGCTGAGGATAATCATCAGCCCTTCCGGGTGGAATGATTCCTCTCGTAACAAGATGTAGAAGCGGGAGAAGGAGAAAGCCCGGGAACAGCTAAGTGTGTGCTGTTTGACCGCCGCACATCAAGGCGCGGCGACTGGGCAGCCAGCAGGTCGGGATGGCTGTGATGTGGGTTCTCGAAGGGAACCACCATTCCGGTCTGTTTGCGCGTGGGCCTTATTATTGTGCGCCAGGTAGCTAGGCAGTTGGGTAGGTGGATATGACGACGGAAACGGGACCGAGATACGGGCAGAGATCGAGAATGGCCAGACAGGCGAAGCCGCGGGGGCGCGCCTGGTGGCATTACGTGATTGCGGTGTGCGTGGTGGGGGCGTTGGTGGGATTAGTGTACGGGGGGATGGCGATATACTTCGCGCTGACGCACGTGCGGACGAGTTACGCGCGGGTGAGCGGATTGGTGGTGGCGGTATCGGCGAAGACGGACGCGCGGGTGCAAGCGGTGCTGGTGCGGACGGGAGAGCAGGTGGAGGCCGGGCAGGTGGTGGCGCGGCTGGATGATGCAAACCTGCAGGCCGAGGTGGAGCAGGCGGAGGCGAACGTGACGGCGCAGGAGAGCTCGCTGGCGCGGGCGGAGGCGGACCTGGAGCTGACGATCCGGCAGACGGCGGCAAACATCGACGAGGCGGAGGCGGCGGTGGCGGCGGCGCAGGCGCGATTGGCGGAGGCGGAGGCGGAGCTGCAGATGCAGTCGCGGCAGCAGCCGGACGAGGTGAGACAGGCGGAGGCGGACCTAGCGTCGGCGCGCTCGGAGCTGACGCGGGCGGAGACGAACCTGCGGAGGATGGAGCAACTGCACGAGCAGGGGGCGACGTCGGCACAGGCGCTGGACCAGGCGCGCACGGATTGCCAGGTGGCGGAGGCGACGGTGGCGCAGGCGGAGGCCGCGGTGGCGGTGACGATGGCGGGGGCCTATGAGTCTCAGATGAGGGAGCAGGGGGTGGCGACGCGAAGGGCGGAGCGGCTGAGGGCGAGCGCGGGTTTGAGGTCGGTGGAGACGCAGGAGCGCTCGGTGGCGCTGAAGGAGCAGGACGTGCTGGCGCGGCGGGCGGCAGTGGCGGAGGCGCAGGCGGCGCTGCAGGCGGCTAGGGCGCGGCTGTCGGACTCGGAACTGAGGAGCACGGCGAGCGGAGTGGTGGTGCACGGGGCGGGGCCGACGGTGCATAACGGAGAAGTGGTGGAGTCCGGGCGGCCGGTGGTGACGATCGTGTCTACTGACCAGCCGCTGTGGATCAGCGCGGCGGTGTCAGAGCTGCACGTTGACCGGGTGCGAGAGGGGCAGGCGGCGGTGGTCCGGATCGACGCCTTCGGACGGCGGCGATTCCAGGGTCGCGTGGAGCAGGTGGGCGGCGCGACGTCGTTTTCGACGAACGCGGCCAGCGCGTGGATGATGCAGCAGGTGCCGGTGAAGTTGAGCTTCGACCCGGAGGGGATGAACGTCAAGCCGGGCATGACGTGCCGGGTGTGGGTCGACGTCCGGCAGCGCTGACGTAAGTCGCGGGCGGACGACGGCGGGATGTTAAAGAGTGGCCGGTCTCCTTATGGGAGGCCGGCTTGTTCTTTTGGGGGAGGTGGGGGTCAGCCGATGGGCTGGCGGAGGCCGAAGACGGAGGAGATGATGGCGAGGCCGCCTTCGGTGAGGAATTGCCCGAGGACGAGGCCGAGGAAGGCCGGGCGGAGGGTGCGGAAGAGGCGGAGGCCGCCGTAGCGGCGGAGGAGGGTGCTGATGGCCCAAGCGATGAAGACGCTGACCCAGAGGGAGCGGTTGGTTTCGTAGGAGCTGGCGATGAGGAAGCCGACGGGGCTGATGGGCCACCAGAGGAAGCGGGTGTGGAGCCAGACGAGGAGGAAGGTGAGGCCGGCGCCGAGGAGGAGCGCGAGGCGGAGCCAGTTGTCGGGGAAGTCGGGGTTGTGGAGGCTGTTGTTGAGCTCGCCGAAGGCCCAGCGGGGGTAGCTGGTGAAGGGCCAGCGGCCGAGGCTGGTGGCGCCCTCTCGATAGATGATGCGGAGGAGGGCGGGGAGGCCGAAGAGGAGGAGGCAGATGACGGCGATGGCGGCGGCCCAGGCGAAGAGCTTGCCGCGGAGGCGGCCGCTGTGGAGGAGCTTGAAGCTGTTCATGATCTGAGGCATGGGGAGGTTCATGGGGTCGTACATGTAGATGACGGAGAGGTAGGAGTAGAGGGTGAGGGAGGGGGGACCCACGAGGGGCGCGCCGAGGGTGCGCATGGTTACCCAACGAGGGAAGACTCCGGTGTCTACATACATGACTCCGCCGGCGGCGACGAGGCGGGAAGCGCCTAGCAAGACGGTGTAGAAGAGGCCGATGAGGACGACGAAGCTCCAGGCGGACATGCCCATTTTGACGGCCCACCAGACCATGAATCCGTTGGCGGCGAGGAAGCCGGTGAGGGCCCAGCGGCCGGCGAGCGGGGCATAGGGGTCGGGATCGACGGGGCCGCGGCCGAGGAGGCTGCGCCAGGCGGCGCGGAAGGTGCTGCGGGACTGGTAGAGGGCCATGGCGCTGAGGGCGATGAAGCCGCCGGCTTCTTCGAAGCCGATGAAGGTGCGGGGGTTGATGGCGACGGCGGCCTGGCCGCCTTCTGCGGCGACGCCGAAGCTGGCCCAGATGAAGAGCTGTACGAGGTAGAGTAGGTAGAAGAGCCAGAGGCTGAGGGAGACTTCGGAGGGGAGCAGGCAGGTGATGCCGATGACGGGGAAGAGGATGGAGACGCGCATATCGGCGAGGACGCGCCAGGGGAGGGCCATGCCGCCGAAGTAGGTGCCGATTCTGATATCGTAGAGCTGAGGGGAGGGGACGCTGGGGTAGAGCATATGGAACCAGCCGAGCAGGGCGAAGGTGGCGGGGATGGTGAAGCCGATCCAGAAGATGCGGTTGTTGAGGATGCTGGTGCGAAGGGTGGGATAGGTCTTGTCGCCGGTGATGGCGAGGGGGACGTCGACGAGGGGGAAGGCGAGACGCTGGCGTTCGATCCAATCCCGGCTGAGCAGCGCGCCGAGGCAGAAGACGCCGGCCATGAGGGCGAGGGTGAAGCCGGACCAGGCGAGCATGGGGTGGAGCCAAGCGCGCCAGGGCACGCCGACGCCCTCGGGGGATCCTTCCCAGAACCAGAAGACGGCCTCCATGTTTCCCAGGCGGAGCCACATGGGGATGTGCGGCCAGATGATGTGCTCCCAGTTGTTTTCGGGGGTGGCCATGTAAAAGGGGTAGGTGGTGGCGGAGACGATGTAGGGAAGGCCGCCCTGCATGGCGAGGCCGACGGAGACGATGAGCATGCCGTAGACGACGAGGAGCTCGCCGCGGCTGAAGGCGCGGCTGGGGGAGAAGCGAAGGATGGCGCCGTTGAGGAGGACGAGGAAGAAGAGGACGACGACGGCGCTGCCGAGGAGGGAGCCGGAGCCTACTGTCCAGGTGTGGGTGATGAAGGAAAGGTAGGGGTTGATAATGGCGAGGAAGGTGACGCTGAGGGCGCCGAGGAGGACGGACCTGGGGGTGATGGGCACCACGGGGCGGCGGCCGGTATCGGTTTGCTTCGTGGGATCACTGTCCATGCTGGAGTCTCCGGGCGAAGTTTCGTCGGGGCCGCTGGAGAGTCCTGTTTCGCAGGAGGGGCCGGTGGAAGCGGCGAATCGATGAGGGCATCGCGGACTGCCAATCGGGCAATGAGGACTTAAGGAGGACTCAATGGGACGATCCAAGAAGAAGCTGCGGGCCGGGGTGATCGGGACGGGCATGGGGCGCTTCCATATGGAGGGCTATGCTACGCATCCGGGCTCGGAGCTGGTGGCGGTGTGTGATTTGAACGTGGAAGAGGCGCGGCAGTTTGCCGATAAGTATGGCGCCAAGCACGTGTTCCGGGATTACCGGAAGATGCTGGAGATGGAGGAGCTGGACGCGGTGTCGGTGGTGGTGCCGAACCTCCTGCATGCGAAGATGACCATCGCCGCGCTGAAGGCCGGCAAGCACGTGCTGTGCGATAAGCCGATGGCGATCAAGCTGGCCGACGCGGAGGCAATGGTGCGGGCGGCGAAGGCGGCGAACAAGCGGCTGATGGTCAACATGGTGCTGCGGTTCAGCCCGCTGGAAATGGAGCTTCGGGAGCGGATCGCGGCGGGGGAGATCGGGGATGTCTACTACGCCAAGTCGCACTGGATCCGGCGCAAGGGAATCCCGTTTGCCGACTTTCCCGCCGATGGTGAGATGGCCCGCGGGCAGTGGTTCGTGCGGAAGAAGCAGGCCGGCGGCGGGGCGAGCGTGGATATCGGCGTGCACATGTTCGACTTGGTGTGGTGGCTGACGGGCGGGAAGCAGCCGGCAACGGTGCTGGCCTCGACTTACTCGAAGCTGGTGCCGGAGCGCTTGGCGAAGGTTGGCGTGGCGGGGGATGTGGACGACCTGGCGACGGCGATGGTGAAGATGAAGACCGGGGAGACGATTTTCCTGGAGGTGGCGTGGGACGCGCATCAACCGCCTTACCTCGGGTTCGAGATCTTCGGTACGAAGGGCGGCCTCACGGTGACCGGATGGGAACAGGAGGCGGTCCTCTACCACGACACGAAGTCGGGGAAGGCCGCCGAGAAGACGCTGAAGCCGCGGCGCAAGGCACCGGGGACGTACTGGCACTTCGTGGATGCGTGCCTGGACCGTCGGATTAAGATGATCGCCTCGGGCGAGGAGTGCCTGAACGTGATGAAGGTGCTGGATGCAATCCACCGCTCGCAGAAGACGAAGAAGGCCGTCACGCTGTAGCGCGAGCAGCAGAACCGAGAACGATAAGGAGCCCGGCCGGTGGTGCGGCCGGGCTCCGTGCTGTTCGGGCGCTGGGATAGTCAAGGGAACTGGCGGGGTTGCTGAAGGGGTGGGGCGGAGAATGCGCGGGTTCGGCCCTTCGATATGCTCAGGGTAAACGGCACGAAGCCAGCGCGGTGGTTGGGTTTAGGATCTGCGGTATCGAGGCAGGCGACTGAGGGGCGCGGCGACTTCCTGCACGCAGGGTCCTTCGACGGTGCTGCCGTCGTCTCCGGTCCAGGTGCCCGGCGGGAAGGTGATGGTTCGCTTGTCGGCCCCCTTCTGGAGCACGGGCGCGA
>CAZWRO010000122.1:0-6849 GCA_964635365.1 uncultured bacterium
GGGAGGGGGGCGGAGGTGCAAGATAGGGAACTGTCTCTGTTTTGGCCCGATGTCATGCGGCCCCTTCTTGGTCTCAGGCGCTCCTCATCTCTGACGGTGACCGGCGGCTTTGCACAACTTCCGGGCGGCCTCCTCAACAAAGGCCTGAGAGTCCCGCAGTCGGGGCAATATGAAGTGGTCAATCCCAATGGAGAACGTTCGCTCCTTCCAGTCGTCTGTGGGCTTCTTCCCGTTCGCATCGTCCCAGACTAGAGTTGGCTGGCCATCGCCTCCCTTACCAGGCTTCCACTTGTAGCTAGGGTTGCCGTAACGGTCTCTGTTCAGCTTGTACTGGCACGCATCGCGGGCTGACCGGACGGCCTTTCCATCACTGTGAATGATGGCATTCCGAACCAGGATGAGCCAGCCCGTGTTGACGTAATGGTCCAGCCCGCGAAGCCCAGCCTTGACGCGCCTGCCGTCAAGGTAGGCTATCTTCCCCAAGCTGTCAGCGGGCCATCGAGTCTTATAGCGCCTGCATTCACCGCAGCGCTGTTCCCTCCCACCGCATGTCTCCCACAGTTCCTTCCCCGTTTCGTCCAGGAACTGTTCCAGCACCGTCACCGCGTACACGACGATGTTGCGGTTGATAACCTCACGGAGCTTTGTGCTGGAGAACATCGTCCTATCGCGGGACCCTCCTTCGATGAGAGTGCCGATGTCCTTGACGGCCTGGTTTCGCACTTTGCCGCTGATTCCTGGGCCGACTCGAACATAGCGGTTTGGGTTCTCGGCGATCAGCTCCGCGGTGTCCCCTACGCAGTAGTGCCGCGCGTGGAGCGCCCACACTGCCGGACCAAGCTGGCCCAGGAGGTTTCGGGCCGTGGTGGCCGCCTTCTTGATCTTGTCTTTGGGACTCGGGCACATGGGACCCCCCTCCTGGCAGCCACCGTCCGCTCATTCTGGTGCGATTGTAGCATGCACCCGTGGCACGTCAACGTTCGCTCGACGGCCCGTCGCAAGAAGCTTTGAGATGAATCTCCGCTGCAGGTGCAACGGGCAGAAGAAAAGTAACTCCCGTTCTCCAGTCGGCTCGCCTGGGCAGCCGCTGATGCGCCCTTTCTCCGGCTATGGACGGGAGAGGCCGAAGGCCAGATTCAGCGGAGAAACGCGGTGGTATAGCGCGTGGCCAGGGCAGGGAAAGGGGATCAGCAGGACGGCAGTCGTCCACAGCCGGGGCTAGGCGCGAGGCCGTACGGGAGTTGCCGGATCATTATCGCTTGTGCTTCTCTGGGACCACCTGTCGCCCAGCAGTTCGTTGGCCTTCTGGCGGAAAACATGGCGGTAGTCTGGACTCGTGAAACGCAACGTGATGCAGTGATGGGATCGCTGCCACACGTCATCGCTTGTGCCACCCCACGCAATGTTCTTCTGCGGGCCATGCTCCGCGAAATGCGCGAGCGACCTCAGGCAGAACATTACCGCCTTGTCGTCGGTATGGCATGTGATGCTGTAGCGGTACTTCTCGTGGATAGTGCTCATGGTTTATGCCCCTTCCCTCGCGGCCTCACACACCATACCGTCGCGGCTCGGGGGCCGGAGGCAGGGCTTGAACCTGCACAGAGCACAAGGCTTTCCGCGATTCCCATGCTGGCTTCACGGGCGGGCGACAAGCACCAGTGGCACCACATCAGAACCATCCCGTGATATCTGCCGTGATGAGAAACACAAGAGCGACGCCGAAGAGGCGCAAACGCCAGGATGCAGTGCCTATCCTATGGTTCGGGTTCTCCAGCGCGTCGTAGCCGAGTACATCTATGATGTCCACTGTCACTACCATCATCCATGCAAGCGCCGTGAATGAAAAAAGTGCCATCCGAGCCCAGGGCCCCAGATAGGCCCCCAGGAGCGACAGAACGCCGACGACGACAAAGATGCCGGGCGCCGCCATGAGCCTGTCGGTCCGACCGCGTACCCAGAGGAGATGGCTGACAATCGCGCCCACGAAGAACAGCGACCAGTGCCACCAAGGGTCTGGCTGGAAATGCGACGGCAACGCTAACCACGCAGCTACGGCCATCACCAGACAGGAGAAACCTAAAAGGTTAACCTTGGCAGACGGCGTGAGTCTCACGCGGGTCTATCCTTCCTCGCCAGCACGTGAGACTTGTCCTCTCTAGGAACCTGTCCCCCCGCAACGCAGCATGCATCGGCGCGATACGCCATCCTAGCACACCATTGACGTTTTGTGCTGTGTCTGTTCGACTCTGCTACGCAGGACTCCTCGTCCCCAGAAACTCGTCGCCGCTTTCGGTCGTGCGGTCAAGGCCTATGATCCTCACGCTAACCACTGGCGACCAGGCCGGGCGGTATGGACAAGGCAGAAGGGCGGGGGGACGGGAGTCGGGGCGTGGAGGGGCGGGCAAGATAGGTAACTGGGCCTAGTTTGTCCGGATGATGAGAGCAACAGAGGCAGGAAGAACCTCCATGTCAGTGCTCCTCCTCCAAAGGGGAAAGCGGGGCCTGGAGGCGCCGCTCGTTGGATTCAGATGGTACAGGCGCACGACTGATCAGGCTTGCCAGGGCCCTGTCGAACGCATCCACCCCAAGAGAGAAGACCGATGGATAGAGCGAACAGTCTATGTTCTGCATCGTCGGGTAGAGCATTTGGAATCGGTCGATGACCCGTTGGGCCGTACCTAGTGTGACCGCGTAGACCAAGTGCTTCTCCCAAACTGCAACAGAGTGCGCAGGGCTGTCCGAAAGGGTTGACTGTTCGGCCAGATAGTCGCGGTAGGCCTGCCACGAAGCGAGAGCCTCGGCCGCTTCCTGCGTGCGTCTCCGGACGGCCTTGCTGCCGGCGACCATAGCCCCGCCGACGGCAATCGCCAGCACGGCGACGGGACTCTCGAACATGCCCGCAAGCGGGTAAGCGAGGCCAAGCATGGCGAATCCGACGGCGAGGGCGACTCGGCTCATCCGCTTGCTTTGACCATCCTCGAAGGCAAACGGTGTCTGTTCCTTCTCGGCGATCTCTAGCCAGCGGTCCGCTCGGCCACATGCCTTGAGGTGATCTCTGGCACCCTCAAGCATCAGGTGTCTCAGCGATGCTTGCTCCCGGCCAGGCGCGTAGTGGAAAAGAACTTCGTCGATCAGATAGCGCTCCGCGGGAGTCACTCGCTGGGCCGTCGATCGGACTCGCGCTACGACGAAGTCGTATTCCTGGTCGGTGCCGGCGAGGCCGCCGGCCAACAGGATGTCCACGGGAGTCGCGTGTAGCCGGAGGACGCCGCGGCGCACGAGGTCCAGGAAGCTGGCCACCATGTCTCGAGGTCGCAGGCGACCGTAACCCCACAGCAGGCTCACTTGAGCCGGCGTCCAGTCCGAGGGCGGCTCGCTCACCACGCCAGGCGCGACCTTGGGCGTCGGCTCTTGCCCGTAGTGGAAGTAGATATGGAGCCAGACCCCAACTCCGAGCGCCACGATGAGAGATGGAATGACCCAAATCACCATGCAGCCGCGTATCTCCCAACGACCTTATCCGGTGCGCCACAGGCCGATAGCAGCCGTAGCGTTCCGAAACTCATCCGGGGAGGTCTTCGGCAGGTGCAGAGCGGGACCTGCGCTCTCCCGTGCTTGGTTGATGAGGTTTCGGAGGAGGCGTGCATCACCGAAGTCCGCGATGACGAGCCCAGAAGGCCACGCCAGGCGCGCGGGCCGCCGCGGCCCGTCTGGTGAGATTCTGTCTGCTCGCGCGCACCCCTGTTCGGGGAGGTATGGAGGAGTTGGCAAGGGGGGGTGGGAGCCGTTTGCCAGCGGGCACCAAGGATACCTCCGGCAGTGAAGAGGAACGTCGAAACGGTACTGATTAGGAGCAGGATACCATCTGCTCACAAGGGAACGAAGTGCCCTGAGAGTGCTGGGATAGGATGATTGGGGAGCACACCGGACGATCTTTCCCGAGGTCGTCTGGACTCGAGAGTGTTCGCCTCTCTCTTCGACGCCCGATGGCGAAGTCAGGAACTCACCGTGAAGCGACTACTGGAACGACTCGCCAAGGTTGTGCCAATTGATAAGCTACCGTTGACCTGGGACGCGACGGGCTACACTTCCGATTCCTTCAACAAGAGTGCCCGCACTGAATCCTTCGCAGGCTGGGATGGAGAGCTACCTGCGAAAGAAGAGGTACGAGTGATTGCCGAACTGCTGGAGGGGACCTCAGGCGATAGGTTGCTCGACGTCGGCTGCGGCTATGGGCGGCATGACCTCGTGCTCGCCAGGGACTATGCCTTGACAGTCACAGGAGTAGACATCTCCCCTGGCCTTATTGAGGCTGCGCGAAGACTAGCGCGCGAGGCCGGCCTGAGCATCGACTATAAGGTGAAGCACGGTCGCGACTTAGACTGGCATGAGGAGTTCGACCACGCCATCATTGCCTTCAACACCTTCTCGGTGTTCTCGCCAGATGATGCCCCGGCGGTCCTGCGCGGGATACATCGAGCACTCAGGAAGAGCGGTCGGCTCTTCATGGACTTGGACAACAAGCCCTACAACTGTCGCTACGGCACGTCCTATCGCGACTGGAGAGTCTCGCCTGGCGGCCTTCTTCTTCAGGAAGTCTACTTCCACCACGACATATCAGTAGAGGTGAATCGCGACCTCTACCTGGACCCAGAGAACGATGAGTTGGGAGAGTTCGTGATCCTCAAGCGAATCCACGCCGAGCAGGACATCCGCGACTTGCTTTCACAGTGCGGCTTTCAGGTGATTAAGGCCTATGGCAACTGGGATCTCTGCCCGCTCGATGACAACAGTCCCAAGATCATCCTGGCCGCGGCGAGAGAATAGACGTCGATCGGCGACAGCCGCCCGGCGGACCAGTCGCCGTCTGATCATAAGGAGCGTTTCGTCGCGAGAACGGGTGTACTCACCGTCTACCCGGTATTCTGGGGCCACTCGGGTGTTCGCTACGCGCCTCTGACCGGAGCAGTGCCTCCGCAAGAAGAAACGGCGCCCGGAGGCGCCTCCGAATGGTCCCCATATGGTAGAATGTCTGAGGTCCGGAGACAAGCCGGAAGGGCTGTCACAGGTGTCCCATCGCCATTTGACACCCGCACGGTGTGGCATTATAGAATGATAAGGGAGAACGACCACCATGCGCACTCCGAGATTGCTGCTGCTCATCTTCGCCTCCGCTGCTCTCGCCTGCTCATCTCCCGCCCTGGCGGCCACCTACTACGTTGATTCCGTCGCCGGCAGCGATGGCAACCCTGGCACCAGCCCTGAGCAGGCCTGGCAGAGCCTGAACAAGGTGAACGCGCAGAGCTTCGGGCCTGGCGACCAGATTCTGCTGAAGGCGGGCTCGGCATGGAATGGTCAGCAATTGAGGCCCCGGGGATCGGGCAGCGCGGCGGAGCCGATCGTCGTCAACATGTACGACACCGGCAACAAGCCGCAGATCAACTGTGAGGGCGCCTATCTGAATGCCGTCTACCTATACAACATCGAGTACTGGGAACTCAACAACCTCGATATCACCAACACCGCTCCCTCGCCGATGGCCAATCAGCATGGGGTGTTTGTGCAGGCCGACGGCACTGGGACCTTGCACCATATCCATCTGAAGGACCTGGATGTCCACGATGTGAACGGTCACCTCACGGAGGGGGATGACCAGGCGAAGAACAACGGCGGCATCATTGTGGATTCGAGAGGAGCGCTGCGGAGCAGTTTCGATGATGTGTTAATCGAGGGCTGCAGTGTCATCAACGTCGACAAGTCGGGCATCAAGACCTGGAGTGCGTGGCCGAGATGCAAAGGCCAGACCTGGGAGCCGCACATCAACGTCGTCATCCGCGACAATGTGCTGGACGACATCGCCGGGGACGGCATCGTTACCGCCCACTGCGATGGTGCGCTCGTCGAGTACAACGTGGCCAGCCGCTGTCACATGTACCCCAACGGCGCCTACGTGGCGATGTGGACCTGGGACTGCGCCAACTGCGTGTTCCAGTACAACGAGGCCTATGATACCAGGCATACCTCGGACGGCCAGGCCTGGGACATCGACGCCTTCTGCAACAACATCACCTTCCAGTACAACTACAGCCACGATAACCACGGGGGCTTCATGCTCCTCGTCTCGTGTGAATTCTGCACCGACAACGTCGTCCGCTACAACATCAGTCAGAACGACATGTTCCGCCTGCTGCGCGTCCACGGCCCCGTCACCAACACCTCCGTCTACAACAACGTGTTCTACATCGGACCCCAGGCCGGCAACCCGACCATCATCGACCACACCGGAAGCGGGCAGAACGGGATCTACTACCGGAACAACATCTTCTACAACATGGGCAACGGTGGCTACGACTACAGCGGCTCGAACGTGGTGTTCGACTACAACGTGTTCTACGGCAACCATCCCAGCAGCGAGCCCCCCGACGCGCACAAGTTGACCAGCGATCCGAAGTTTGTCGCCCCTGGCACCGCCTCCGTCGGACGCGACACGTGCGCCGGCTACAAGCTCCAGCCCGACTCCCCCTGCATTGACTCCGGCATGACCATCCCAGATGGCGGCGGGCGCGACTTCTGGGGCAACCCCGTCCCCTTCGGCCCCGCCACCGACAGAGCCGCTCACGAGTACCGGCCCCTCGACACGCCAACCCTCCTCGAGGCCCACCCCAACTAGCGCGCTCCCGGCTGTACCGGTCACATGGGCGTAGAACCGGCCCAAAGCCGTTCACGGCAGTCAGCGTAGTTGGCGGAGCATGCGGGGTCTGTCAGTGATGGAACCGTTGGACGTTGTCGGGCGTCCGTGGGACCGCTTTGAGGGCACTTTGGTGCCCGTATGAGTTTCTGGACACCACG
>CAZWRO010000123.1:0-6656 GCA_964635365.1 uncultured bacterium
GCAGAGAAGCCATAGTCAAACCCGCCCAGACTTGAGGCCAGCGTGAGCGACATCGTCCTGCGCGTGGAGCAACTGCCCGAAGCCAGCGACCTGCCTGCGCCGGCTTATATGACCGAGCAGGCTTCTGGGCTGGACTTGCGGGCCGCGGTCGAGTCCGAGGTGTCCCTGGCGCCGGGTGAGTTTGCGACCATTCCGACCGGGATCAGGATTTCGCTTCCGCCGGGCCACGAGGGCCAGGTTCGACCCCGCAGCGGCTTGGCGGCGAAACACGGGGTTACACTTGTCAACGCGCCGGGCACGATCGACGCCGACTATCGGGGGGAGGTGCGTGTTGTGCTCATCAACCTGGGGGACAAGCCTTTTGTTGTGAGCCGGGGCGACCGTATCGCACAACTGGTGGTGGCGCCCGTTACACGTGCGCGCGTCGAGCTGGTCGATAAGCTGGACTCCACCGACCGCGGCGGCGGGGGATTCGGTCACACCGGGAAGTAGTCGAGCGCATATGCCTGCACTGACGATCGGCATTTCAGGTGGCAGCGGCTCGGGGAAGTCGGTAGTCTCCGAGGAACTGCGGGAGCGTCTGAATCCGCGGCGGGTCGAGGTGATCAACCAGGACCAGTACTTCCTTCCGACTGAGCGTCTTCCGAGGCATACCAGCCGAGACGGTGGGCGCAGTTGGCCGGACCACAACCATCCCGATTCGTTCGACTTCCAAAGCCTCCGAACTGAGGTGAGGGCGGCGCAGGAGTCCGGGGTCGAGGTGGTGATCGTGGAGGGCATCCTGGTCTTGCACGATCCTGAACTGCGGGAGCTGATGGACGTGAAGGTGTTCGTCGCGGCGGACGCGGATGAGCGAATCGTGCGCCGTATCCGACGCAATGTCGCTCGCGGTTACGCGCTTGACGAAGTGACCGAGTTCTATCTGGATTCGGTCAGATATCGGCATGAGGAGTTCTGCGAGCCCACTCGCGCGTATGCGGACTTGGTGATTCCGGGGGGAGGCGACGACCGGGTGGAAACCGAGAAGGCACTGGACGAGGTGTGCGCCAGAGTGCGCTCGCGGCTCGGGTCTCCGCGTTGAGCCGCTTTCGGCACAGTGTTGACGACCAGGGAATGGCCGGCACGGAGTGATGCGAAGAGTCTACGCGGATCTGCACATTCACATAGGCCGTACGGGCAAGGGGCAGCCGGTTAAGATTACGGCGGCGCGCGATCTCACTTTCGAGAACATTGCCAAGGAGTGCGCGACGCGCAAGGGGATCGAGATCGCCGGCATCGTAGACTGTGGATCGCCGGCCGTGCTCGAGGACATCGAAAGATTGATCGCCGAGGGGCAGATGGTGGAGCTGCCGGGTGGGGGATTGCGGTATCGCGAGGCGACGACCATTCTGCTGGGCTGCGAGCTTGAGACCGTGGAGGAGGATGGGGCGGCCTCGCATCACGTTTCGTACTTTCCGACGCTCGAACAGCTCGGCGTGTTCGTCGGATTCCTCCGCCGACTGGTGACGAACCTGGACCTGAGCTCGCAGCGATGTCGGGTGCCCGCGCGCAAGCTCTTGCGAATGACGCAGACCGCGGGAGGCGTCTTCCTGCCGGCCCACGCGTTCACGCCCCACAAGAGCCCGTACGGGAGCTGCGTCTCTCGGCTGGGGGAGATGTTCGCCGGTCACGATCTCGCGGAGCTGGCCGCGGTTGAGCTCGGCCTGAGCGCTGACAGCTACCTCGCAGACCGCATCGCGGAGCTTGCTCCGTTGACGCTGCTCTCCAACTCCGACGCCCATTCGCTGCCCAAGATCGCGCGGGAGTACAACGTGCTTTGGCTGGAGGAGGCGGACTTCCAGGAGGTGCTGTGGTCGCTGCGCCGAGAGCGAGGTCGTAAGGTGCTTGCGAACTACGGGCTCGATCCGCGATTGGGCAAGTACCACCGAACCTATTGCGTGAAATGCGATGCCATCGCGGCGGCGGAGCCGCCGGTGGTGTGTTGCCCGCTCTGCGGGCAGACGGACATCGTTAAAGGAGTGCTCGATCGCATAGTTGAAATAGCCGACTACGCGCAAGCGCGTCCGCCCGGCCACCGCCCTCCCTATCACTATCAGGTGCCGCTTCAGTTCCTGCCGGGGATCGGAGCGGTGACGCTCGGCAAGCTGCTCAACCGGTTCGGCACGGAGATGCATGTGTTGCACGAGGCTGCGCCGGAGGAGTTGGAGATGGTCGTGGGAAAGAAGCTGGCGCAGTTGGTGCTGCAGGCGCGCGAAGGATCGTTGTCCCTGCTGGCGGGCGGGGGCGGTCGTTATGGCAAGCCGGTGGCAGACGCTTCCGAAACTCAGCTTTCGATGGGATGGTGAAGGTGGCGGGGCTGTTCGTGACCTTGGAGGGAATCGACGGCTGCGGGAAGACCACGCAGGGGCGCCTGCTGGCCGCATCGCTCCGCGACAGAGGATACCGGGTGCGACTCACGCGGGAGCCGGGCGGCACCGAAGCGGGGGAAGAGATTCGGGGATTGGTGTTGTCGCGGGATCGGGTGGTGAGTCCGGAGGCGGAGCTGTTTCTGTATCTGGCCGACCGCGCCATACATGTTGCGGAGGTGATTCGCCCCGCGCTTGAGGCCGGAGAAGTGGTGGTGTGCGAACGCTACACAGACTCTACACTGGCCTACCAGGGATATGGGAGGGGACTGGACCTGGAGCTTCTGGAGCGCCTGAACGGGACGGCCACGGGGGGACTTGACCCCGATTTGACTGTAGTTTTGGAGATACCGGCGGAACGGGCACGGCTGGACGCGGCAAGGCTGGATCGGTTAGAATCAGAGGGAGCGCAGTTCATGGCGCGGGCCGCGGAGGGATTCCGGGAGTTGGCGCGTCGCCATCCGCTTCGTGTGAAGCTGGTGAACGGAATGGCTGAGGTCGATGTGGTATGCGCGGAGGTAGCCGCGCTTGTGGATGACCTGGTTGAGAGAAAGCCGCCGTCGGAAGCGCGGACAAGGGAGGGGACATGAAACTGGTCATCGCGGTCGTGCAGGACAAGGACCATCGAAAGGTCACGGAGGCGCTCCTGGAGCGAGGCTACAAGTTCACCATCGTGGCCAGTACGGGAGGTCTGCTCCGTGAGGGCAATGTCACGTTCCTGATCGGCGTAGAGCCCGAGCAAGTTGACCAGGCGATAGACGTTATCGCCACTCATTCCAAGACCCGCGAGCAACTGGTGAACGTGTTCCCGCCCACGATTGAGCCCATCGGCACGTGTATACCGAGTCCCGTGAAGGTGCAGGTGGGTGGGGCAACTGTGTTTGTGTTGGACGTGGAGCGCTTTGAGAAGCTGTGAGAGGCCTGTTCCGGGTGCGGTTGGGAGAACTGGTCGGTCAATCCAGAGCGATAGCCGGGTTGCAGAGCGCGATTCGACGGGACCGCGTGGCCCATGCGTATCTGTTCTTCGGCCCGGACGGGGTGGGGAAGTCGACGGCGGCCCGCTGGTTCGCTCAAGCCCTGAACTGTGAGGCGGAGAACGCCCGCGAGGCCGGCACCGCATGCGGCGAATGTCATTCCTGTCGGCTGGCGGCCAAGGGAAGCCACCCTGATATACGCCTCATCACTCCCGAGGGGAGAGACGAGTCCTCGGTCATCCCCATCGAGGATATCCGTGAGGATCTGGTCTACGACGTTCATCTGAGGCCGGTGTTAGGGCGCTATAAGATCTATCTCCTCGATCCCGCGGATCGGACTGCCCCCCTGGCTACACATACGCTGCTCAAGGCGCTGGAGGAGCCTCCTCCGTATGTTGTCACTATCCTGGTGACCTCGCTGCCGGCGACGCTGCCCAGCACGATTCCGTCGCGCTGCCAGCACGTGGCGTTTCGGCTGGCGCGCACCGAGGCGGTGGAGGAGCATCTTGTCCGATTGGGGATTGAGCCGGCCACGGCCGCCTCTCTGGCCAGACTTTCCGGTGGTCGCACCGGTTGGGCCGTGCGTTTCGCGCAGCGCGCAGATGTGCCCGCGGTGCGAAAAGAGCTGCTTGAGATATGTAGCGCGCTGCCGACAGAACGGGCCGGAAAATGTCTGCGGATAGCTGAAGACTTGAAGCGGCTGGCGGCCGGGTTGGCCCAGGCGAGGCCCGCCCAGGAGCGGGAGAGGCCCGCCGGTGCGCCGGCGGACGAATCTGCGCCGGCGAAGGCCGGCACCGTGACGGATCGCGAGGTGCGGGAGGAGCTGCCTTGGTGCCTCGAAGTCATGGCCTCTTGGTACAGAGACCAGGTTGCATTCGCCGAGGGGACGCCTCTTCTGAACCCCGACTATCAAGAGGTTCTGTCGAGAGTGGCCGAGCAGGGAGTCACTTGTGAGCCGGAGGCGGCTATCGAGGCGATTCTCGCCGCCCGGCAACAGATTCAGCGCAATGCGAACATCGACTTGGCGCTGGAAGATATGATTATCCGGCTCTTGGACGGGAGCCGGTAGTACTGGTGAACATTCCGCGATGCGGGAGGCTGCACCATGCGAGGATGTCTAACTATACTACTGCTGCTTGTGCTGGTAGCTGGCACGGGCTATTGCATCTGGCAGGTTCACCTCCTGCGGGAAGAGGTGAGCCAACTGCGAGCCGGCCAGCCGGAGTTGCAGCAGGAGATGACCGGCGTAATGGTCGAGCGCGCGCAGTCGATTGTCGACGCGCTGGAACGCCGTGACTTCGAGGGCGCGCAGAGAAAACTCGACGGTCTGGCCGACCTGATCGAGCAGGCGCAGGAATTGGCCGAAGACCAACGCTCGAACCTGTTGCGGCAAGTGTCGGAGGCCCGCGAGGCCATCGCCGAGCGGGGCGAGAGGGCTTCGGCAATGGTGGAGGAGCTGGTGGACGACATTGCCAAGTACAGGGCCGAGAAGCGATCGGCTGAGGGTGACGAAGCGCCCACGGAACCGTAGGGGTGCTGTGGGTGTCTAAGGTACAGGATAGACTGACCGGACCCCGAAATCGGGGTCTGGGTCGCCGTGCGAGTGTGGAGGAGGAGTTGCGATGATGAGTGGTTCAGACCGTCCCTCGAAGGGGCTGCCGCGAATGGCCTGGGCGTTGGCTGTGATCGTGCCTCTGCTGTGTGCTGTGTTGGCCGTGACATGGCTGGGCAAGCCGGCGGAGAGCACTGCCGCCGGCGTGGCTCCGCCGCAGGCTGTGGCCGAGCTGGAGGCTTTGCAGTCAGGTTTCACGTGGATGGCGGAAACGATCAAGCCAGCGGTGGTATTGATCCAGATAGAGCAGGAAGCCTCACAAGTTGTCGGAGGGCGACGCCGGGGACCGGGACAGGAAATACCGCGACAGTGGCGCGATCTGTTGCCGGAGATGCCTGAAATGCCGGAGCCCCAGCCGGGGATACCGATGGGGCAGGGCTCTGGAGTGATTATCGATCCGTCCGGTTATGTGTTGACTAACAATCACGTGGTGGCGAACGCCTCCAGGATCACTGTGTATCTGACGAACGGAGAATCTTACTCCGCTGAAGTGGTTGGGACCGACAAGCTCACCGACCTGGCTGTGGTGAAGATCGACGCTGGGCGGCCGTTGGTAGCGGCTCGGCTGGGAGATGCGGACCAGACGACGGTGGGGTCGTGGGCCATGGCGGTAGGGTATCCGTTCGGGGCGCGACGTTACGGTGGAAGGTTCGATGAGCCGCTGCGATATGAGCCCACCGTGACCGTCGGGGTGGTAAGCGCCATGAACCGCGCGATTGAATCGGACATCCCGGGCTTCTGGTTCCGGAATCTGCTTCAGACGGATGCGCCAATCAATCGAGGCAACAGCGGCGGTCCGCTGATCAATGTGCGGGCGGAAGTCATCGGCATCAACCAGGCCATTTTCACGAGTGCGCCTTGGGGCGGGAACATAGGAGTTGGTTTTGCGACGCCTATTAATACTGACACGAAGGTGATTATCGATACTCTCAAGAGCGGAAATACGATCGTGCGCGGCCGCTTGGGAGTGCTGGTGGCGCCGCTGACCGATACTCTTAAGAGCGTGTACGGGGCCGAGGCGGGCGTGTTCGTTGAGGAGGTGCAGCCGGATACTCCGGCAGCTCGCAGCGACCTTCAGGCTGAGGACGTCATTACAAGGTATGACGGCAGGACGGTCACTTCCCAGGACGAGTTCGTGAATTGGGTCCAAGGGACGCCGCCAGGCACGACGGTGGAGATTCAGGCGCTTCGCGACGGCCGGTCTGTTACCGTCGAGGTCACGATTGAGGCTTTGTCGCTGGACGAGATGGCCAGGGAGCCGCGGGAATCGGAGCGGGAACGCCTCGGCCTGACAGTCGAGGAGCTAGGCAAAGACGAGGCCGGAGGGATAGGTGTGGAGGGCGCTGTCCGCGTGCTTTCAGTGGATCCACTCGGAGATGGAGCGCGGGCGGGCCTGAGACGCGGAGATGTGGTATTGAAGATCAATCGGGAACCCGTTACCGATATCGAGAGCTATCGGCGCGCAGTGGGAAGGCTTGCAGCAGGAGACCCGGTGGCTATCCGCGTGTGGCGCTCCGGACATGTGAGCACGTTCCAGATCGACCGGCTGTCGGAGTAGGGGTCAGGTAGGCGGTTTACAATCTGCGCCGTCTGTGATATATATTGGGGTAGACGACGCGGGGTAGAGCAGTCAGGTAGCTCGTCGGGCTCATAACCCGGAGGTCG
>CAZWRO010000124.1:0-6646 GCA_964635365.1 uncultured bacterium
CTGGAGGGGCTGGACGGACACGTCCGCGCCACCATGGCGCGCCTGCGAAGGCCGTAGCTATAGGGCGGGCGTTCCTGCCCGCCGCACAAGATGTGTGGGGCAGGAGCTTGCCTCCTGCCCCCGAACTCTTGGAGCGGGAGGAGAGCATGAGAAAGGCCAAACTCGACCGCAAGACGAAAGAGACCACGATCTCGCTCTCCCTCAATCTTGACGGAAAAGGCGAGGGCAAGATTCAGACCGGGGTCGGCTTCCTGGACCACATGCTGGACCTGCTGGCGCGTCACTCCGGGATCGATCTTAAAGTGAAGGCGGTCGGCGATCTCCACGTCGACGATCACCACCTCGTGGAGGATGTCGGCCTCGTGCTGGGCAAGACGCTCAAGGAGGCGCTGGGCAAGAAGCAGGGCATTGCGCGCTATGGGTGGGCGGTGCTGCCCATGGACGAATCCCTCGTGATGTGTGCGCTCGACTTGGGCGGGCGGCCCTACCTCGCCTACGGACTGAAGCTTCCGGCGAAGCGGATCAAGGGCTTCGAAACCGAACTGATCGAGGAGTTCTTGCGCGCCGTCACCAACTCCGGCGCGATCAACCTCCATCTCACCCAGCTCGCCGGCCGCAACACCCACCACATCATCGAGGCTGCCTTCAAGGCCTTCGCCCGCGCCCTCGGCCAGGCCGTCGCTCCCGCCGGGCGGACGCGCGGCGTCCCCTCGACGAAAGGTGTGTTGTGAACATGGAGATTCACGGGACCACCGTCCTCGCCGTGCGCAAAGGCGGCCAGACCGCCGTGGGCGGCGACGGGCAGGTTACCATCCAGAACACCATCATGAAGCAAGGCGCGCGCAAGGTGCGCCGCCTCTTCCAGGATCGGGTCATTGCCGGCTTCGCCGGCGCGGCCGGCGACGCGCTGGCCCTCTTCGAGCGGTTCGAGGGGAAGCTTAAGGAAGCGGCCGGCAATCTTCCCCGCGCCGCCTACGAGCTCGTCAAGGATTGGCGCACGGAGCGTTCCCTGCGCCAGCTTCAGGCCCTGCTCATCGTCGCCGACCACGAGCATCTGCTCGTGGTTTCCGGCAACGGCGACCTCATCGAGCCGGACGACGGCATCGCCGCCATCGGGGCCGGCGGGCCTTACGCCCTTGCCGCCGCCCGTGCCCTCATCGCTCAGACCGAGCTTTCGGCCGAGGAGATCGTGCGGGAGGCGATGGGCATCGCCTCCGACATCTGCATCTACACCAACCGCAACCTGACGATAGAGGTCATCTGAGGCCGGCCCAGCTCTCCGCCACCACCGATCGACGGGAGGCTCTCTGCGGCGCCAACTACGTTTTCTGTGTCGTGCGAGTAGGCGGGCTGGGGGCCTTCCAGACCGACATTGACATCTCGTTGGCGCACCCACCCCTGCGGAATGAATCCGCGGATTGAGTGGAAAGAAATGAAGCGCGTTGTGTACGGTATTGCGATCGTCGTCCTGATAGCTGTGACCGGTCTCGGCTGCGCCGAAGATACCCCGACCGTTCCTGCACCGGCCCCCCAAACCGGAATCCCGGCCTTCCCCGGAGCGGAGGGTTTCGGCGCCGACACGCCCGGAGGACGCGGCGGTAGGGTTATCAAGGTCACCAACCTCAATGCCGATGGCCCCGGCAGCTTGCAGGCCGCCTGTAGTGCGGAAGGACCCCGCATCGTCGTCTTCGACGTCTCCGGCGTCATCCGCGGCGACGTCGAGATCGAGCAGCCCTACATCACCATCGCCGGTCAAACCGCCCCCGGCGCCGGTATCACCATAGAAGGAATGCTCCGCACCGCCTACAGCGGAGGCGGACCAGCCCCTGTCCACGACGTCGTAGTGCGTTTCCTTCGCGTCCGCCCGCGGCCCGGCGGAGGCGCCCAGGGCGACGCCATTCAGTTCTCCGTGGTGGACAAGGCGATACTGGACCACATCTCCTGCTCCTGGTCAGAAGACGAAACCATCGACATCTACACGCTGGCGACCAATGTCACCATCCAGTGGTGCACCATCGAAGAGTCCTCCACGTTCGGCCATTACGAAGGCCGACACAACTACGGCCTCATCTCCGGGCCCCGCAGCCGGTGGATATCCGTCCATCACAACCTCTTCGCGCACAATGCCCGACGCAACCCGGCCATCGGAAGCGGCCCCGCCGACTTCCGGAACAACCTCGTCTACAACTTCAGAGACGGCTTCTCCCATGAGGGCAACTACCGAACCCCCGGCTTCAACATCATAGGCAACTACTACAAGCAAGGCCCGAGCGATCCCGACATCTTCCCCTTCTGCTTCGAGGACGACGTGCCGTACTATCTCCGCGACAACTTCATCGCGGGCGTCGGCCTCATCCAGGACCCTTGGGCCGAGGCGCACAAGCTCTACGGGTTTCAGTACTACGCCGGCCACGGCGTGAAACAAGAGACCGAGACGCCGGTCCCGTCGGTGACAACTCACTCGCCCGAGCAAGTGTACGACCTGGTGCTGGCACGGGCCGGATGCTTCCCACGCGATGTGGTCACCCGGCGAACCATCGAGGAGACGCGCCAGGGAACCGGATCCTGGGGCCGCCACGAGCCCGACGATCTGATGGAAGGACTCACCCCAGGGTCGCCGCCTCGGGATTCCGACGACGACGGCCTGCCGGACGAGTGGGAGAACGCACACGGCCTGAATTCGGAGAGCGACGACTCCGCCACTGTCATGCCATCGGGCTACACGGCCATTGAGGAATATCTGAACGAGCTGGCGCAGCGCCTGGTGGAAGAGGGTCGATAGCTTCCCCCGCCTCGCCGCGGAAGAGGGTCGCACCAGAGAGGCCGCTGATCATCAATCTTGCCTCCGGTTGCTCTGCGTCATCTTCCACCCAACCCCGGCTTTATGAGACGACCGCCTTGTGCTACACTGGCGCCATGAGGAATGCTATCGAGAATACCGCCGACCGCCTTTTGGCCGACCTGACTCCCCGCCGCATCGTGGCTGAACTGGACAAGTACATCGTCGGCCAGTCCGCGGCAAAACGCTCTGTCGCCATCGCCCTCCGCAACCGCGTCCGTCGCCAGAGCCTCGGCGAGGACATCAAGGACGAGGTCATCCCCAAGAATATACTCATGATCGGCCCCACCGGGGTCGGCAAGACCGAGATCGCCCGCCGCTTGGCGCGCCTCGTCCGCGCGCCCTTCGTCAAGGTCGAGGCCAGCAAGTTCACCGAAGTCGGCTACGTGGGCCGAGATGTGGACGCCATGGTGAGGGACCTGGTGGAGGCCTCCGTCCGGATGGTGAGAGCCGAGAAGGTGCAGGGCGTTAAGGCCGAGGCCCAGCGGCGCGCCGTGGAGCGCCTCCTCGACGCCATTCAACGCCGCGGGACCGGCCGCGTCACCGGCCGCGTGCATTCCTTCGGAGAGCAGATGGCCGCGCTGTTGCAGCAGCGCCCGCCGGAGCCGCCCGAGGAGGAGGAGCCACCGCCCGACGAAGACAGCCGCAGCGACCTGCGGCGACGCCTGCTGGCCGGTGACCTCGACAAGCAGATCGTCGAGATCGAAGTCGAAGAAAATCGCTTCCGCAGCTTCCCGGTCTGGTCCTCCGGCGGCATGGAAGAGATGGGGATGAACCTCCAGGACATGCTCGGAGGCATGTTCCCGAAGCAGCAGCGCCGACGCTCCGTAACCGTCGGCGAGGCCCGCCGGATCCTCGTCGATCAGGAGGCCGACCGCCTTATCGACATGGAGCAAGTCACCGGAGATGCCGTCGAGCGGGCCGAGCAGTACGGCATCATCTTCATCGACGAAATGGACAAGATCGCGGGCCGGGAGCGCGGCGTCGGTCCCGACGTGAGCCGGGAAGGAGTTCAGCGAGGACTGCTCCCCATCGTCGAAGGGTCCACCGTCATGACCAAGCACGGCCCCGTGCAGACCGACCACATACTGTTCGTCGCCGCCGGCGCCTTCCACACCGCAAAGCCCTCCGACCTAATCCCCGAGCTACAGGGCCGCTTCCCGATTCGCGTCGAATTGTCGGCCCTCGGCGAGTCCGAGTTCGTTCGCATCCTCAACGAGCCCCAGAACTCCCTCATTCGCCAATACACCGCGCTCTTGGAAACGGAGGGCGTCGAGCTGGAGTTCACTCCCGACGGCGTCGCCGAAATCGCCCGCATCGCCGCCCAAGTGAACGAGCAAACGGAGAACATCGGCGCCCGCCGGCTGCACACCATCATGGAGCGACTGCTCGAGGAAATCTCCTTCGAAGCCTCAGATATCGCGCCCACCCGCATCAGCATCACCGCCGACTATGTCAACCAGCGGCTGGCTGACGTCTTGAAAGACCTGGACCTGGCGCGCTACATCCTCTGAGCACCCCGAGCTCGACCTCCGCTTGGCCCTCGCGTCCCGGAAGGCACTCGCCCGGAGCACTCGGCCCCGCGCCGGCGCGTCTCAGCCTTTGTTGCAACCGAAGACCCCCCGCCTCAAATATGGAATAGCTTGCGTGAAGCGCGGATACTACCTGGTTCGCATCCGAGGGAAACGACGGATGGAGGCACCCGTACACGGCCCCGATCGAGACGGCCCGAGGCCCCGAGGGAAGCACGCCCTCGACGTCGTCCTTTGCCTCGTCCTCTTCCTCCTAGCCTTGGCCGCCTACCTACGCACCATGCGGCCAACCTTTGGCTGGGGCGACCCCAGCGAGCTCATCACCGCCGCCTACCACCTCGGCGTTGGTCACTCCCCCGGATACCCGACCTGGATGCTGCTCGCCCATCCCTTCTCTCGCCTGCCCATCGGAGACGTTGCCTTCCGAGTCAACTTCTTCAACGCCCTCCTGGGCGGCCTGGCAATACCCCTGCTCTATCTCGTCTATCACAGAATCGCCGGCAGCCGCATCGCCGCCTTTGTCGCCGCCCTGGCCTTCGCCTTCACCGCGACCTTCTGGGATATCACCACCGAAGCCGACGTGTTCACGCTTCACGTATGCTTCGCCGCCGTGATCCTGCTGATCGCCCTGCGCTGGCGCCGGCGGCCCCACGACCGCTGGCTCTACCTGCTCTCGGGGATCATCGGAATCAGCTTGGGCAACCACGCCCTCACCGGCCTAATGATCCCGCCGCTCCTCTACTTGGTCTGGTCCGAGCGGGGATGGCGCTTCTTCGGGTGGAGAAGGGCCTCGGCCTGCGCGGGCCTCCTCCTGCTCGGCCTTTCCGTCTACGCCTACATGCCGCTGCGCGCGCCCTACAACCCGCCTCCCCACCTCAACAACCCCCACAGCTTGATCGATTTCTGGGCCCAGCTCACCGCCCCAGGGGCGCGGCAGGCGATGTTCGACGTCGGACTCTTGATACCGCTCCAGCGAGCCGTCACCTATCTCCTTAGGCTGACCTTCGAGTTCGGCTACTCCGGATGCGCCATCGCCCTCCTGGGGGGCGTCTTGCTGTGGCGCCGAGACCGCCACCTCACCATCTTCCTCGCCATCATGGGGCTCCTCGCAGTAGCCTATGCCTGCAACTTCAGCATCTTCGATATCTACACCTACTACCTGCCCCTCCACCTCGCCTGGGCCGCCCTCATCGCCGTGGGCGCAGCCGCCTTGCTCGACACCGGCGCCGCCCTCATCGCCCGCGCCCAGCAGGGAGCCGGCTCGCTGACGCCGGCCTGGCGCTACGGCCTGGTAGCGGCCCTGCTGCTGTCACTGCCCGCCGGCCTCTTCGCCGATCACCTCGGCCGGGTGGATGGCAGCGACGACTTCTCGGCCGAACGCTTCGCCCGCGAGGTGTTCCGGCAGGTCGAGCCGGACGCCATGATCCTCGCCGACTGGTGGGCCATCGCGCCCCTCGGCTACCTGAAATACATCGAAGGACAGCGGCCTGACGTCATCATGTTCGCCGCCCCCTCCATCTATGCGGAGGAGGGCTTCATGGATTTCGCCAAGGAGGACTTCCTCCGCCGCCACGCCGCGGTCTACTTCGTGGAGATGCTTACCTATCGCTCCAATCTGGTTCGCGAGCGGTGCTACTTGATCCCCGAAGGGCCTGTCGCCCGCGTGCTGGTCGACCGCCCCGATCCGGAAACGGTCCTAGCTGACGTTCCTCCGAACCCCATCGCCTCCTTTGGCGATCAGGTGGCCTTCGTGCGCGCCGAGGTGCAGCCGGGCGAGCTCCGCCCCGGGAGAAGCTTCGAATTCACCGTCTACTGGACTCCCCTGCCGACCTACAACTCACGGTCGCATCAAGCCATCTTCGTGTTGACCAATGACGACGGGGACCGCATCTGGCAGGAGAGCAACCTCCTCGGCCACGATCTCTACCCGCTGGAGCAGTGGGAGCCAGGAGAGGTCCTCCGAGAGCCGCACCGCATCTACGTGCCCGACGCCGTCACGGCCGGAGAGTACAACCTGTTCGTGCGAGTCCGGGAGCACGGTCAAGCCAAGTGTCTCGACTGTGACTCCCCCGCACCCGGAGCTTCCTCGCGGGACTATCTCGTCGCCCGCATCGGCGTGGATGATCCCGAGACC
This sequence comes from uncultured bacterium, assembly GCA_964635365.1. Taxonomy (GTDB): domain Bacteria; phylum Armatimonadota; class Hebobacteria; order Hebobacterales; family Hebobacteraceae; genus CAZWRO01. The sequence goes on from CAZWRO010000124.1 coordinate 6,506, forward strand.
ATCCCGGTCCGCGGCCGCCTTCCCTGGCTCGTCGAGCTGCTGCGCCCCTGAAGGCCCTGTCTGCCACGCCTCCCCATCCGAGACGCCCCCCGGCCCACCAGGCCTTGCGCGGCCTCGCGCTTTTATGTTAGACTCACCTGT
>CAZWRO010000125.1:0-2109 GCA_964635365.1 uncultured bacterium
GCCTGGATCGAAAGAGGCTGGCGCAGCTTGTCTTCAACGATGCGGAAGCGCTGGCGAGGATAAACGCCCTCACGCATCCGCCGATTATGGCGGAGGTCGGACGTCGGCTGGAGGAGGCGGCCGGGGCGGGCGGAAGGCGGATGGCCTGCGTGGTGGCGCCGCTGCTGCTGGAGGCCGGGGGGCGAGACCTGGTGGATCGGTTGCTGGTGATGTGGGCGGGGGAGGGGGAACGGGTGCGGCGGGTGATGGAGCGGGACGGCCTGAGCGAGGACGAAGTCAGGCAGCGCATGGCGGCGCAAATGCCGGCGGAGGAGCAGCGGGGGCTAGCTGACTGGGTGGTTGACACGACCTCAGGTCTGGGCCGTACAAAGCGCCAGCTGGAAAAGATCTGGGACGAACTGAATGAGTAACAGACGCGTCTAATAGAATAGAGTTGGGCGTACTTTACAACGATTGGGGGCTGTGGTAGAATGCGCGCCAACTGCGAAACGTGTGGGGATGTTGTTATGGGGCGATGGGTGGACGCTGATTGTAGGTCGCACTTTGCTGGTGCGAGACGAGACCAAGAGCCGATCGCGCGAAGCTAAGGAGACGAACAATCATGCGCATCCTCACGCAGGGGCGGGTGGCGCGAGCTATCGCCCAGGTCCTCACCCTAGCATTCCTCTGGCCGGCGGCGTTTTTGGGTGCGGCCGCGGTACCGGCAGACGCTCAGATTGTGACCCGCACGGCGGCGACTCAGTCGGTGGCCGTGGTGCCCTTCGAGAATCTGACCCGCTATCGCCAGGACACCCTTGGCGATGAGGCCAGCGACGCGGTGGCCGTGGAGCTGCGCGACCGGCTGCTGCTCGACGTGTTGCCGCGAGCCGACGTTAGCCTGCAGATGCGCGACCTAGGGATCACTGCGCCCGTCAGCGATGTGGAGATGGTGAGATTGGCCGCGGAGATGGAGGTGACGCTGCTGATCACCGGGCAGATTCGCGGGGCGCGCGTGGCGCGAGGACCCGACGGGCGGTACGGCGAGGTGATGTTGGCCGTCCGCCTGTTCGACCGGGTGGCGCGGGCTGACGTGAACGGCGCCCTGGTAGCGGGTCGGAGCCCGGGCTCGGTGGAATCGAGTGACGACACGCTGCTGGCGAAGGCGCTCGAGCAGGCGGCCTTCCAGGCCGTGGAGCAGATGCGATCCCGGCCGACGATTACGGCCATGGTGCTTTGGACGCGCGGGGATGTGGCGTTTCTGAACGTGGGAGACCGGGGAGGCCTTCAGGCGGGGATGGAGCTGGTGGTGATTCGCAGTGGGGAGCGGATTGGGCTGGTGGAAGTGACCGAGTCGGACCCGCTCGGATCCTACTGCCAGGTAACTCAGGGCCCGCCGCTGCGACCGGGCGATAACTTGCGAGCAATCTATAGGCTGCCCAGTGCTGTCGGCGGACTGGAGCCGGGACAGGTTTCCCGGCAGAGGGGCCGCGTCGAGTCCGTGCTGTGGCCGGCGCTGATTCTTCTGGGCCTCGGCGGTCTTCCGGGCGCCGCGCGGGCGGTGGAGGGACCGGTGTCGCAGGCCGGGCCCATACTGGCGTCGGCAATCAGCAACGCGGCCTACCTGACATACCCGGGCACGCCGGACATAACCGATCCGGATGATGACGAGATCATACTGTTCCCGGCGAGGCCGGTGAGCTGGGCGAGCCTGATTACTTGGACGAAGATCCGTAACAGCGAGTCGCTACGAGTGCTCTTCTACGAGATCTGGCGGGGCGGCACGCTGCTCGATGTTGTAGACGCCGACTGGGCCGCGGAGTATGTGGACGTGGCTCTGTCGCGCGGGAACCTGGACATAACCATTGTCGTGGACGCGGTGACAGGAGAAGGCACCTTGTCCGAGTGGGTCTACGAAGTGGAGCTCGACTTGAGCACTGACCTCCAGGATGAGAGTCTCACATTCGACGAGTACGAGATCCAGTACGAGATAGCACAGGAATACAACCTGGGCGGGTTCACCATGCAGTACACCATCATTCCGGTTATTACGACGCAGCACTGGATAGATGAAGGACTGTACGAGTACTGGATTGAGCGAGGTCCGGCGTCGTCGTCGGGTGGCTGCACGCT
>CAZWRO010000125.1:2209-6605 GCA_964635365.1 uncultured bacterium
AGCCGGGCCTCCATGCTGCACGAGCAGCGAGAGGCGATGGCGCGATCGAGGGTGAGCGGCGCGAGAGTGCCACGGCGGGCGACGGTAGACCGCGTGTTGCACGCCGACTAGTGGTAATGATCGGACCTTTCGAGCGGGGCCCCGGAGTGGGCCCCGCTGCGCTTGTACTGAGACTGAGCTGAGGCCGAAATGCCGCGTCATCTGATGCGCTGGCGCTGGTTGGTTCCGCTCTTCGTCGCGCTGGCCCTGGTGTCGAGCGCGGCGCAGGCCGCCCTGTTCGGCCTCAACCTCCGGATGAGGGCCGACCCGGATCGCGTTCCCGCCGACAGCAACAGTGAGGTGGTCGTGTCGGTGGAGGTGCTGGACGCGCTGGGGCAGCCGGTGGCGGACGGCACCGAGGTGCATTTCGTGACCACGCTGGGGGAGATCGTCTCTCCGGTGGAGACGGTGGGCGGCCTGGCGGAGACGGTGCTGACGGCCTCGAATGCGGCGGGGACGGCCCTGGTTTCGGCTCTGGTGGGGGCGACGCGAGAGACCCTCGAGGTGGAGTTCGAGGCGGAGCCCGGCAGCGCGACACCGGGGTCGCGGGTGGTGGAGCTGTCGGCCGACGACCTATCCTACAGCGCCGATCAGCGGCTGTTCGTCGCGGCCTCGCGGGCCGTGGTTAGGTATCAGGCGGTCGAGATAACGGCAGACGCGCTGCAGTATGAGATGGCGGGGAGCGTGGTCTGCGCGCAGGGCAACGTGACGCTGCGGTCCTCCGAACGTGCCGTTCAGGCGGATGCGTTGCGCTACGAGCTGCTTTCGACGCGGGGGCGACTGGTGAGGGTGTCGGGAGAGGTGGAGCGGCTGCTGGTGGAGGGCGACCGGCTGGAGACGCGCCCGGACGATAGTCAACACGATTCGCTCTGGGAGCCGATCAACACCGACATCACCCGGACCTGGGTGAAGGCCGACCGCGCGATTGTGTACCCCGGCCAGAAGGTGATCCTGGACCACGCCAGCTTCTATGTCGATGGCACCAGAGTGCTGGGGCTGCGGAGGCACGTGATAAACCCGCGGTTTGGAGGCGCGCCCTTCGGTCAGGCGCTCGGGTTCAGCTCGGTGGGAGGGGTGAGCTTCGACTTCCCGTGGTATTACCGGGCGAGCGCGAGTCGCATCGGCTCTCTGCATGTCACTCGCAACTCCACGGTTGGGATGACGCAGTACGAGCCGGGCTGGTCGCTGGGGTTGCGGGAGGAGTACATTCGAGAGGGGCGCCACGAGGGGTCGTTCTCGCTGGATGACGTGGCCGATCCGGGGCGCGGTTTGCGATGGGAGCATCGGATGCTCCTGGGGCATGGGTCGAGCCTGGGCCTGGGCGGAAGCACCTTCAACTTGGGCGATGAGTCTCCGAGCTTCCGCGCCGCCAGCGCGAGCTATACGAGGCAGATGTCGGGCGGGCGATTGTCCATGGTGCTGTCGGGAAGCGACTTCGGCGAATCCGAGCACTTCTACAGTTCGGTGCGACATCGCTTCGCGAGCCATCGCACCGGCTCGGGCATCTTGGTCACGCCATCGCTGAGTCTGCGGCACTCCCGCACCCGCGTTGGTGAGGAGGAGATCGCCATCGACCCGGATACCGGGGAGCCGCTGCAGATCGTCCCGCAGAGCACGGGCACCGTGACCTCTCCGGGCGTGGACCTGGACGTCAGCCTGCCGGGGCACGAGATACGCCGCAACCTGCAACTGACGGCGGGGCTGCGGACGGGGTACGACTGGGGCCTTTCGCAGGAATCGCAAGGGTCGCTGAGCACGCGGGTGGGGCTTACTTACCGGCGACGCAACGAGAGCTACGCCAACCTCAGCTACAGCTACACCTCCCGCCCGGCCGGCATCGAGCCGAGCTTGTTCACCTTCGGCCGCCAGATGTTGAGCCTGCGCGGGCAGACGCGAGTGAGTGGGTGCCATATCCGACTCAACTCTTCCATGGACCTGGACGGCTCCCGGCGGTTCGGGGCCGTTCATCTGAGCCGCGCCCTGCCCTTCGGCACCGACGCCACCGGGCAGCCGCTGTGGGGCCTCAACGTGAGCCATTTCTTCTCCCGCCTCGACACCTACCAGGTGCGGCATACGCAGATGGCACTCACCCGGTCGGTGGGCCGGTATCGGGCCTCGATTTGCTACTCGCCGCAGGGCATCGGCGACCTGGGGAGCCGGCCCTGGCTCAGCACCGTCGGCTACGGCTATACTTACTCCGGCGGCCGCCACGTGTGGGTGGAGCTGACCTCGCTGGGCTACTAGACGACGCGCGACGCGGTCGATACCCCACTGCTGCGCTTAGGCGAACGTCCGTGTGTGTGCTATAATGCGGCCCGGAGTGGCGTATGGCCCGGGAGTTTGAACTCGTCTCCGAGCTGAGTCCGAAAGGCGATCAGCCGGAGGCCATTGAACGGCTTTCCGAAGGCCTGCTGGAGGGCCTCAGGCGACAGACTCTGCTCGGGGTGACGGGCTCGGGGAAGACCTTCACGATAGCCCACATGATCGCCCGCGTGCGGCGTCCGGCGCTGGTGATCGTGCACAACAAAACGCTCGCGGCCCAGCTCTGCGGGGAGTTCCGGGAGTTTTTCCCCCACAACGCGGTGGCCTACTTCGTGAGCTACTACGACTACTACCAGCCCGAGGCCTACCTGCCACAGACCGACACCTACATCGAGAAGGACGCGTCGATCAACGAGGAGATCGACCGTCTCCGGCACTTCGCGACGCAGTCGCTGTTCGAGCGGCGGGACGTGATCGTGGTGGCGAGCGTCTCCTGTATCTACGCCCTGGGGTGTCCGGAGGAGTACGAGCGCCTGACGTTTCAGGTGAAGAAGGGGGAGAGCTGCGACCGCGACCGCCTGCTCCGGCGGCTGGTGGCGATGCAGTTCTCCCGGAACGATGTGAGCCTGACGCGGGGGACCTTCAGGGTGCGGGGAGACGTGCTGGAGATCCTGCCGGTCGATGAGGAGCGCCTCACCCGCATCGAGATGTTCGGCGACGACGTGGAGCGGATCCTCTCCATCAATCCCGTTACGGGGGAGGTGGTGGAGGAGCGCGACGGCTGCATGATCTTCCCGGCCACGCACTATGTGTCGGATGCCGAGCAGCAGGAACGCGGGCTGGTCGCCATCGAGCGCGAGCTGGAGGAGCGGCTGAAGTACTTCAACCAGAACGGCCTGCTGCTGGAGGCGCAGCGCTTGGAGCAGCGCACGCGCTACGATATGGAGATGATCCGGGAGATCGGCTATTGCCAGGGAATCGAGAACTACGCCCGGCACTTCGACGGGCGGCAGCCGGGAGAGGCGCCCTACACGTTGCTGGACTACTTCCCGGAGGACTTCCTGGTGGTCGTGGACGAGAGCCATCAGACGATCCCTCAAATCACCGGCCAGCAGGCGGCCGATCGCTCCCGCAAGGACAACCTGGTGCGGCACGGGTTCCGCCTCCCTTCGGCCTACGACAACCGGCCGCTGACGTTCGAGGAGTGGGAGCGGCGCGTGGGACAGGTGGTCTTCACCTCGGCGACGCCCGGGCCTTACGAGCTGCGGGTCAGCGACAAAGTGGTGGAGCAGATCATCCGGCCGACCGGGCTGGTGGACCCGCAGGTTGCCATCAAGCCGACGAAGGGGCAGATCGACGATCTCATCGGCGAGATACGGGCGCGGGTGGAGCGCGGGGAGCGCGTGCTGGTGACGACGCTGACGAAGAAGATGGCGGAGGATCTCTCGGACTATCTCGCCGAACTCGATATGAAGGTGCACTACCTGCACTCGGAGATCCAGACGCTGGTGCGGACGGAGATCCTACGCGATCTGAGGCTGGGAGTGTACGACGTGGTGGTGGGGATCAATCTCCTGCGGGAGGGGCTCGACCTGCCGGAGGTGAGCCTGGTGGCGATTTTGGACGCGGACAAGGAGGGGTTTCTGCGCTCCGAGATATCGCTGATACAGACCATCGGCCGCGCGGCGAGGCATGTCTCCGGGCAGGTGATTATGTACGCCGATAAGATGACGGAGTCGATGCGCCGGGCGATCGACGAAACCAATCGGCGGCGGCAGCGGCAGGTGGAGTACAACGAAGAGCACGGCATCAAGCCGGAGTCGGTTCGCAAGGCGATCCGCGACCTGCTGGTGGAAGCGGTGGCGGAGGAGCCGGCGGTTTACATCGCCGGCGACGGGCTGCCGCAGGAACAGATCGCGGATCTGGTCGCCCAGGTGGAGTACGATATGCGCCTCGCGGCCCAGGAACTCCGGTTCGAGGAAGCGGCAAAGCTGAGGGATCGGCTGCGGGCGCTCCAGGGCGAACCGGAAGGGGAGCTCAAGCCACGCCCCAAATCAGCGCGAGGAAACCGCCGCCGGCGCGGCCGCTGAGGGCT
>CAZWRO010000126.1:0-6577 GCA_964635365.1 uncultured bacterium
TTCCGGCTGGCCTGCCCGGACGCCCTGACGAACCGCGGTTGGGTGAACTGCCGCCTGATGGAGGGCGAGCGCTTTGTGGACGAGGCACGGGCCGAGGTGGCTCTGACTGCGCCGAGCCGCACCTGGAAGGACTACGAGGTCATCATGCCGTGGCTGCACGATGGCGTATGGCCCTGGACCGATTTGGTGGAAGCGCAGTACCGACGCGGTGGAATCACGAGCGCGTCGGATACGCAATGGGAGTTCCCGCTGACGGTGTCGATGCATCCTCCGGGATTCGGGGTCTATTGGTATCGGAGGCATCCGTATCTGGAGCGCAAGGACAACTACCGGAAGACCGGGGATCGGAAGTATCTGGAGCGAGTTCCGTGCATCCACACGGACGCGTTCCGCAAGCCGGTGGCGAAGGCGCTGCGGAAGGGAATCCCGCCGATTCTGAAGTACAGCCCGCTGGCCTACTTCTTGGCGGACGAATCGGCGATCACGTGTTATGAGGACGCGTTCGACCTCTGCTGGAGCGACGCGACGCTGGCGGAGTTCCGCAAGTGGCTGCGCAAGCAGTACCGCGAGCTGCCGGCCCTGAACGAAGAGTGGGGCACGCGCTACCGGAGCTGGGACAAGGTGATGCCGGTGACGTGGGAGCAGGCGCAGAAGCGCGGTAACCCGGCTCCCTGGGTTGACCATCGGCTGTTCATGAACCGGACGCTGGCGGATGCCTTCCGCTACGCCAGCAGCGTGGCGCAGAAGGTGGATCCGAAGGGACTGGTCACTATCTCCGGGACGCAGCTTCCGGGGTCCCACAATGGTTGCGACTGGTCGCAGATCGATAAGATTGTCGAGTATCTGCAGCCGTATTCGGGTGGCGGCCAAGACGAGATGCACCGCTCGTTCAATCCTAACATGATCCTGACGGGATTCACGGGATACGCCATCTCGGGCCCGCCGCTGGAATACGAGATCTGGCACCGATTCCTGCACGGTCATCGCGGCGCCTCGATCTTCTGGGGCTACTCCATGGTGGACCCGGACCTGACGCTGAACGCGCAGGGGCGGTCGCTTGGGAAATGCTTCGGCGAGCTGCGCGGCGAGGGTCTCTGCCGGTCGGTGACCGGGCTGAAGCGGGTACACGACAAGGTGGCGATCCACTTCTCGATGGCGAGCGGACACACCTGGTGGATCAGCGACGGCAAGCTGAAGTACAAGGGGATGGAGTACGGACGCAAGACATCGCCGGCCTTCAACCGGTTCAGCGAGAATCGGGTTGGCTGGGGGCAGATGCTGGAGGACATCGGATACCAGTACAACTACCTGCCTTACTCGGATCTGGAGAAGGGCGGGCTGGCCAAGGGCGGCTTCCGGGCATTGGTGCTGCCGGGGTCGATTGCGCTCTCCGAGAAGGAGGCGAAGGAGATACGGGCCTTTGTGAAGGGCGGCGGCTTGCTGCTGGCGGACGTGATGCCCGGCGAGACGGACTGGCACGGCAAGGGCCTGGCGACGCCTTATCTGGCGGACCTGTTTGCCAGCGAGCGGTATGGCCGCGGCCGGGCGGTGCTGCTCGGACGCTGGCTGCACGAGTATGAGGACAAGCGGCTGACGAACGCCAGCGAGAAACTGAGGACGCGGGTACGGGAGGCGCTGGAGAAAGCGCGCGTGCGACCTCGCGTCGCGGTGAAGGGAGAAGACGGTGGGTTCCCGGTTAGCGTGGAGCGGGTGAGCTGGTCCGGCGGCGGCGTGGAGGTGCTGGCTCTGTTGAAGGAGACCTGCGGCCGGTTCAGCCAGAGCGCGGACTTGACCAACCGGTATGAGATAGTCGAAGGGATGAAGCCGACTGAGAAAGTCCGGGTGGGTCTGCCGAAGAAGGGCCACTGGTACGACCTGCGCAAGCACAAGTACCTGGGCCTGAGGGATCGGGTGAGCGTGACGCTCAAGGAAGCCGACCCCTACATTTATGCGATGCTGCCGTACGAGGTGAGGGGGCTGAGCCTGTCGGTTCCGGGCGGCCGCAAGCCGGGCGAGGCCGTGGCCTACAAGGTGAAGCTGTCGGCGGGTTCTGCGAAGCCGGTTCGGCACGTCGTGAAGATCGAGGTGTTCGGCCCGGACGGACAGAAGGCGCACCTCTACAGCGGGAACATCGACATACGCGGCGGCGCTGGAACGGGTACGTTCGGCACCGCGCTGAACGACGCGCCGGGCAAGTGGCGCCTGGTGGCGACCGATGTGTTCTCGGGAGCGACCGCGGAGAAGACGTGGACAATGCGTTGAAGTGACCGACTGATCGGGAGAGCAAAGGGCGTCCGCCACTCGGCGGACGCCCTTTTTTGTTGGGTATAGGTTGGAGGCTGTCGGCTACGGGTCGACTTTGGTCACTGGCGGGAGGTCGATGATGTCGGGGCCGAAGCCTGGGGAGCCGAGCTTGGGTCCATGCCAGACGCTGCCGCCGAAGGTGGTGAGGTAGATCTTGCCGGCGTCGAAGGGGTCGAAGACGACCCGGTGGGGCCAGCCGAAGTTGGCGCCGCCGAGGCGGGCCCAGGTGTGGCCGCCATCTTCGCTGCGGAAGACGCCGTGGTGCCAAGCCGTGGCATAGATGACGCCGGGGTCGCGCGGGTCGATGGAGACGGCATAGACGTACTCTCCGGGGAAGGGGAGGCGCTCCCAGCTCTTTCCGGCGTTGGTGGTCTTCAGGAGGCCGCCTCGGGCGACGCGGTCGGGGAGTGTGACCGGCCAGCCGGCGGCGTACATGACGTTGGGATCGTCGGGGGCCAGGCACAGGTCGCTGGGGGCCGGCATTTCGTCGGAGACGGGAAGGCGCTCCCAGGTGGCGGCTCCGTCGGTGGTGCGAAAGATGCCGCCGGGGAGGGACTTGCTATCCTTGAAGTTGCGGAAGATCAGCAGGTATATGTCTCCGGGTGGGTCGCCTGCGAGACGCCAGGCATTCAGATTATCTGCGGGGAGGCCTTGGTTGTGGAGGTTCCAGGAGGCTCCGTCATCGGTGGACTTGTATAGGCCGCGGCCGAAGGAAACGACGTAGAGGGTGCGATTGCCCGGAGGCGATGAGGTGTCGAGGACGATGTGGGGGCAGCCGGCTTCCTCCATGCCATTCATGATGGGGCGCCAGGTTTCGCCGCTGTCTTCGCTGAGGCAGACACCGCCGGGATAGCGAGCGGGATCTCCTCGGCGGAACATCTTGAGGCGCGGGTAGTCGTGGCCGGCGGACCATACAGACCAGATCTTGCCGGGGAGGTCGGGGTCGAAGACGAGCCAGTAGCAGGTGTTGCGCCAGGCTCTCGGGACGCCCTGGAGGCTGTGGTGCCAGGAGAGGCCGCGGTTTCTGCTCTTGTGGAGGGCGATGTCCGTGTAGCTGATAAAGGCGAGGTCCGGGTCGTGCGGGTCGAAGTGAACGCCGTAGCAGGTGGTGACGTCCAGACCTCGGGTGTAGGAGCCGTGCTCGGCGTCGAAGTAGTTCATGGCGTGGCGCCACTGCTTTCCACCGTCGTCTGTCATGTAGCAGCGTCCGTAGTCGGTGGCGTAGCAGATGTTGGGGTCGATGGGAGAGATGCCCATGTCCAGCGGGCACTCGCCCCAGCGGGATCCGTAGGCCTCGGTGAGCCAGTCGAACTCGTAGTTGTCGGGCTCGTCTGCGCCGGGGACGCGCAAGACCCACTGCCAGCTCTCGCCGGCGTCTGTGGTCTTGAGGATTCCGAAGGGGGGTTCGGGTCTGTCGGGCTCGGCCAGGGTGACGGTGACGGCTAGATAAGCGGTTTCGGGGTGGTCGCGGCAGACGCAGAGGACCTGGGGGGAGAACTCGCCGAGCAGTGTTTCGCCGGGAGCGATGGGGGGCATGGCGGCGGCTTCGGCTTTCTGCCAGGTGCGGCCAGCGTCTCGCGAGATGAGGAGGGCCTTGGGGGCTTTGGGGTTTGCCGGGTCGGCCGCGAGGAGGTAGATGAGAGTGCGGCCGTCGGGGGCGAAGCCGACGTCTCCGTCGATGATCTGCGAGGCCCCCGAAGGCGTGATTTGTGACCAGTCGGCGCCGCTGTCCTGGCTGTGGTAGAGGCCTTTGGCGGTGATGGCCCAGAGGCTGTCGGCGGCGCGGGGGTCGATGGCGAGCCGATGAACGCGCGCTCCGGTGAGGTCGGCGAGCTTTCGCCAGGTCTTCGTTCGGTCTTCGCTGAGGTAGACGGCGCTGTTGCCGTCGGTCTGCCGCGGGCCGCCGGCGGCGAGGCCGGCGAGGAGGCGGGAGTTGTTGCTCGGGTCTATGGCGAGGGCGCTGACGCGGCCGCCGGGCCAGCCTTCTCCGAGGTAGACGGGGGAGGACTCGTCCCCGTGAAGGTGGGTCTCGCGGTCCACGTCGGGCGAGGGCCAGAGCATCTGCCAGGACGGGGCGAAGTCGTCGGTGGCATAGACGGCGTTGGAGCCCGCATAGATGCGCTTAGGGTCGATGGGGTCGAAGGCGAAGCAATCGCACCAGACCATTAGGTTGCACATGCGCCAGGAGCGCCCGGCGTCGCGCGTCAGGTACTGCCCGGTCATGTCGCAGGTGAGTATTAGGGTGTTGGGATCGTGAGGGCTGAGGGTGGAGTTGAACATGCCTCCACCCGCGCCGGGACCCAGGCGGGTCCAGCCTTTATCTTGTGGCAGCTTGATGTCAGTCTTTGCCATCGAGTACCTCCAGTGGTTGTGTCAGTCCGGTATAGCTAGTCGATCCCGCCGGGGCGGCGAGGGCGATTTGCGTTGGCTACCACCCCAGGTTCAAGTCGGTGAAGTCGCCTCGTAGCAGGGAACGGAGGTGGGCGAGCTCGTCTTCGGTGAGCTTGGCTCCGGCGGCGGAGGCGTTATCTTCGAGGTGCTTCACCGAAGTGGTGCCGGGGATCACGACAGAGACGGCCTGGAAGGAAAGGACGAACTGCAGGGCGGCCTGGGCGATGGTGCGGGCGCCGCCTGCGGTGAGGAAGCGAAGCAGCTCGAGGTATCGCAGGCGCTCTGCGGTTCCATCGTCGCCCCAGCGAGGCCTGGGATCATCTTCCTTTAGGGGAGAGCCGGGTGTGAGGTCGCCCCCGAGCATACCGGAGTCCAGCGGGGACTTGATGATCACGCCGACGCCCTGCCGGGCGGCTTGCTGGAAGCATCCCGCGGGCTCGAGGTTGAAGAGGTTGAAGAGGATCTGAATGGTGTCGGGCTGCCACTTGTCCATGGCCTGGCGGGCGAAGGCGGAGCCGTCGAGAGAGAGGCCGTAGAAGCGGATCTTCCCCTCGTCCTTGAGCTTGCGGAGTTTTGCGAGCAGCTCCTGGTCGTCGAGGACGGAGTGCGGGGGGCTGTGGAGCTGGTAGATGTCGATGTGGTCGGTGCGGAGACGGCGGAGGCTCTCTTCGAGAGAGCGACGCATGTGGGCGATGCTGAAGTCCTTGCCTTTGCCGGGGATGGTGCCGAACTTGGTGGCGATGATGACCTCGTCTCGGTGAGAAGAGAGCGCCCGGCCCAGCCATTCCTCGCTGCGATAGTTGCTGTAGAAGTCAGCACTGTCGAAGAAGTTGACCCCGAGATCGAGGGCTCGGCGGAGCAGGGGGGCATAGTCGGCGTCGGGGTCCGCGCCGAGGGGACCGCATCCGAGGCCGACCTCGGAGACGCGTAGACCGGTGGCGCCAAAGTCTCTGTACTCCATGACGAATCCTTTCCGGCCGGTGAGCGGCCCCTGGTGATTTGGCCGTCGGGAGCGCAGGTCCTTGTTCTATCGGTGACCGGGGAAAGAGAGGAGGGGAAAGCCGAATGGGTGCGAAGATAGGGGCAGCAATGGAGAGGAGTGCTCGCGGATGAAAATCGGTGCTATGACGACGTCGTTCTTGAAGCCCTTTCAGGAAGCGTTGGAGGCTGCGGCTGCCCTGAAGGTGGACGGGGTGCAGATATGGGCGACCAATCTGACGTACTACGACCCGGATCATCCCGTGGGGGAACTGGACCCGGACCTGACGACGGAGGAGGATAAGCAGAAGCTCCGGGACACGCTGGCCCGTCTGGGGATGGAGATTTCGGCGCTCTGCGGAGACCTCGGGCGCGGGTTCGTGAAGCCGGATCATATCGAGGAGGACGTCGCGAAGACGAAGCGGATGATGGACTTGGCGAAGTCACTCGGGGTGAGGGTGTTGACTTCGCACATCGGGCGGATTCCGGAGAACTCGAACGCGGCTGGATGGCGAACGGCGGCCGAGGCGCTGGAGGAGATCGGGGCTCACGGGGATGCGATTGGCGTGGTGTTCGCCAGTGAGACGGGGCCGGAGTCCGGGGCGGCCCTGGCGGAGTTTCTGCGAGGCCTGAAGGCGCAGTCGATCAAGGTGAATTACGATCCGGCGAACATGGTCATGGGCGGGTTCGATCCGGTGCGCGGGGTGTATGACCTGAAGGGGTTCATCGTACACACCCATGCCAAGGACGGGATCGGGCCGGGTGAGAACCGGGGCGAGGTACCCTTGGGAGAGGGGGAAGTGCCATGGCCGGAGTATCTGCGGGCCCTGAAGGAGACGGGGTACGACGGATATCTGACGATTGAGCGGGAGGTGGGGGAGGACCCGGCGGCGGACATCGTGAC
>CAZWRO010000127.1:0-6525 GCA_964635365.1 uncultured bacterium
GAGGGGAGTATCATAAAAAGCTTGTTTTTCTGTAGCTAATAGGAGACGCCGTCATGCGTGGAGGAAGTTCCTCTCCCGAAGTAGAGCGAAAAGTTCTCGGCATTCTACGCGCGCTGGCCGCCTCGGAAGAACCGATCGGCTCGCGGGCAATCGCCAATCAGCTCAAGAGCGAGGGGATTGAGCTGAGCGAGCGCACCGTGCGCTACCACCTCCGTCTGCTGGATGAGCGAGGGCTGACCAAGAACCTCGGAGAGCCGGGGCGTCTGATCACCGATCGGGGACGCGAAGAGATCGACAATGCCGGGGTGAGCGAGAAGCTCGGGTTTGTGATCTCGAAGATCGACAGCCTGGCTTATCGCTCCACTTTCGACATGGACTCGAAGAAGGGCCAGATCATCCTGAATATCTCGTTCATTCCCGAGAAGAGATTCAAGGAATCCCTCGACATCATGCGGGACGTCTTTCGGGCCGGGTACTGCATGTCCGAGCTCGTCGTCGTCAGGAAGGCGGGTGAACGCGTCGGTGGGTTGATGGTGCCCGATGAAATGGTGGCCTTCGGCACCGTGTGCACCGTGACCCTGAACAGCGTCCTGCTGAAGCGGGGGATTCCGGTGGAGTCTAGGTACGCCGGACTGCTGGAGATCTACCGTGACAAGCCCCTGCGTTTCACCCATCTCGTGGCCTACGCGGGCACCACGGTTGACCCCACAGAGCTGTTCATCGAAGCCAGGATGACCAGCGTGAAAGAGGCGAGCCTCGTGGGCAGAGGCAAGATCCTCGCCAGCTTCCGCGAGGTGCCCGCCGCGGCGGAGTCAGACCTGGCGGAAGTCCTGGACCAGTACGAGCGCAACGGCCTCTCCGGCGTTCTCGCGGTTGGCCGGCCCAGCCACCCGCTGTTGGAAGTGCCCGTAGGCATGAACCGGATCGGGCTCGCCGTCGTCGCCGGGCTGACGCCGGTCGGAGCGCTCATCGAGAGCGGGATTCCAGTGCAGAGCAAGGCGATGAGCGCGCTGGTGGAGTTCTCCGAAATGAAGCCAGTTCACGAGATCTGACCGCGGCGTCGCGGATCGAGAGCAGTGCGTGGAACTCAAGGCGGCCGGGTGAAGACGGCCGCCTCTTCTCACGTCTGTCCAACTGGCACGGTTTGTGCTCAGGCCGGGATTTGGCTCAACCGTTGATGATTTTCTCGGCTTCCTCACGGTAGGCGTCCATCACGTACGACACGCCCGAAACCCTTGCCGCCTCTTCGGTGAGCGCCATCACATCGTCTCGCGAGATGGCCGATACGCGATACTTCCTGGCGCCTGCCATTAGCTGCTGCAGGCCCACCTTGAGCTTGTCCACGAAGGTGTAGATGCCGATCGCCCCCAGAGGGAGATTCTGCACCGTGTCTTTGCCGTACTTGGCCACCAGCTCCTCGTAGGAGACGAAGATCTCTTCGGGGCGGTTTCCGAACTGCGAGATCGTCTTCGGAAGCGCATCGTCGCCCTGCTGCAGCCAGAGTCCGATGTTCTTGCCCACCATGCCCGGGATCATCAGAGCACGACCCATGCAGACAGCCTTCGTGTGGGGCGCCCCCATCGATAGCACCTTGAAGATGTGGTCCTCGGTGGAGAATCCGCCCCCGATGGCGATGTCGGGAACATAAGCGCCCTTTGCGGCCAGCTTGGAACACAGCTCGTTCGTCATGGACTGGAGGTAGAACGTGGGAACGCCCCACTCAACCATCATCCGCCACGGGCTCATCCCGGTGCCGCCGGGCGCGCCGTCGATCGTGAGCAGGTCGATCTTGGCGTTCGAGGACCACTTGATGGCCATGGCGAGCTCGCGCATGGCGTAGGCGCCGGTCTTCAGCGTCACGCGCTTCGCGCCGATACCTCTGACCCGCTCCACTTCCTTAAGGAAGGATTCTTCGTCGATGAATCCCAAGCGGGAGTGTCGCTCGAACTGCTTCAGGGCGCCGCTTCTGAAGGCGGCCTGATTCGCCTCCAGGGAAGGGTCCGGGGTGACCAGATACCCACGCCTCTGCAGCTCGAGAGCCCGCTCCAGAGAGTCGATCTTAATCTCGCCTCCAATACACTTGGCGCCCTGTCCCCACTTCAGCTCGACCGTCTCGACGCCCAGCTTCTCGACGACATACTCCGCCACCCCGAAGCGCGTGTCCTCCACGTTCAATTGCACGACCATGTCGCCGTATCCCTCGTGCCAACGCTTGTAGGCCTCCACACGGCGACGCATGTCGGGGGCCTCCGCCACCTTGCCGTGGCGGTCGAGTTCGATCTCGGGATCGATCCCGCAGACATTCTCTCCGCACACCAGAGTGATGCCCGCGATGCCGGCGCCCGCCGCGAAGTGCTCCCAATTGCGTCGGGCGATCTCAGTGGAGCCCAGAGCACCCGTGAAGACCGGAGCCCGCAGCTTCACCTTGTTCTTGTAGCCGTACTCAGTCTCGGTATCGACAAACGGGAACAGAGTGTTGTCCGGATTCCCTTGCTGGCCGTCGGGAAGGCCCTCGGCCCCCATGGCATACCCCAGGATGTTGAGGTGCGAGTAGTCGATGGGGTAGTCCTTGTCGGCGCCGGCCGTGAGAGTGCCGAAGGGACCTGGGTATATCACCTCGCGACCGCGGAATGTGCTCTTGAAGACTTCACAGTTCCCGCGGCACCCGTCAATACAGCGGGAACACAAACCGGACCCCGGCACGACATTGCGGGAACGGTTCGTGGTCTGAGTTACATCATTGGCATTCGGACGTTGAAGGTTCACTCTCGCTTCTCCTTGTGTCTCGCAGGCTGGCACCCTAGACAGAGTGCCCTAACTCCATCGGCAGACAGTAGCCGGCTACCGACTGCCGTCCGCATCTCGCTTAGTATAGCCACAAAGGCGGCGGCCGGCAAGCCCCTCACGAACTGTTGTTGTCTCCAGGCCACAGCCGGCCGGTCCAGCGGTCAAGCGAGCCGGGTCGGCCGAGGCGTGCGGTGGAAGGACATTCAATGGCAGCCGCGGCGGCTTTCCAGTCAGTCTGACCGCAGTCAGTGTTAGCAGTCGGCGACCGGCTACCGAGAGGAGGGTTCAGCGTAGATTCGTTGAAGACAATGACGTGCAATTAGCTGCGGCCCGAGCTAGCGCATAGCTTGGTTACGTCTAGGCTGCCGCGGCTGGCAATTCTGAGAAGAGGTATCTCACAATGTCAGAGGCAGTGGCCGCGACGAACGCGCCGTCCGGGGTGGAGGCGGACCCGTATGTAATGGCCCTCAAGCAGTTCGATCATGCGGCGGGGCTCCTGGGTTTATCGCCGGGAATGCAGGGACTGCTGCGGTCGTGTAAGCGCGAACTGTGCGTTCACTTCCCGGTGCGGATGGACGACGGGTCTCTTGGGACATTCACCGGGTATCGCATCCAGCACAACGTGACACGGGGCCCCGGCAAAGGCGGGCTTCGGTATCATCCGCAGGTTTCCCTAAACGAGGTGCGCGCGCTGGCGATGTGGATGACGTGGAAGTGTGCGGTGGTGGACATCCCGTTCGGAGGGGCCAAGGGCGGGGTGATCTGCAATCCCAAACAGATGTCGCAGTCCGAGCTGGAGGGTGTCACGCGCCGCTACACCACGGAGATATCGCCGCTGCTGGGGCCGGATTCCGACATAGCAGCGCCCGACGTGTACACCGACGAGCAAGTGATGGCGTGGATGATGGACACTTACAGCATGCACGTGGGGTACACCGTGTCCACGGTAGTAACGGGAAAGCCGTTGAGCATCGGCGGGTCGGAGGGCAGGCTGGAGGCAACGGGCCGTGGGTGTGTCGAAGTCATCCGTCAGGCGACTAAGCAGATGGGACTTCCGATGGACGGCGCTCGGGTCGTCGTCCAGGGCTTTGGGAATGCGGGGTCAGTAGCGGCGAAGTATCTGGCGCAGGCGGGCGCGAAAGTCATTGCCGTGAGCGATTCCGGGGGCGCAATCCGGAACGACAAGGGCCTCGATGTTCCGAAGCTCATCGCCTACAAGGAACAGAAGGGCACCGTGGTTGCCTTCGCCGACTCAAACGAGCTATCCCCGGCGAAGCTGCTGGAGCTGGAGTGCGACATCTTGGTGCCGGCCGCGCTCGAAGGGCAGATCGTCGCCGAGAACGCGCCGCGAATAAAGGCGAAGATCATCGCGGAGGCGGCCAACGGCCCAACGACGCCGGAGGCGGATGCGATTCTCTACCAGAACGGGATCATGGTGTTGCCTGACATCCTGGCCAACGCGGGCGGCGTGGTCTGCTCGTACTTCGAATGGGTGCAGTGCCTCCAGAAGTTCTCTTGGTCCGAGGATCAGGTGTGCCACAACCTATGCGGATTCATGAGCCAAGCATTCAGAGCGGTATACGACAAGGCTCAGGAGCGGAAGGTTGACCTGCGCACGGCAGCCCTGATGTTGGCGATCGCGAAGGTTGCCGAGGCCACCGCGGTGCGCGGCATCTACCCGTAACGCGTCGACTTTTTAGGCGACGCCCTCTTTAGTGCGTCGACTCTTCAGACGACGGCCTCTTTCAGTTGGGCCTTCGGTCCCTGCCTGCTCCGCACCAGGGGCGGCTATCATCGGCCCTGGCGGAATGCCCACCGCAGTTCCGGCCTATTCCGCCCCGGATCGCGGGTGAGCCTGTCGGTAGACCTCGCGGAGGTGGCGACGAGTCACGTGCGTGTAGATCTGGGTGGTGGCCAGGCTGGCGTGCCCCAGCAGTTCCTGTACGGCCCTCAAGTCGGCTCCCGCTTCCAGGAGATGAGTGGCGAAAGTGTGGCGCAGCGCGTGCGGGCCGATGTCGTGCTGAGCGCACGCCTGCAACAGATGGCGGTGGACGACGCGGCGGGCCCCCCGGTCGGTCAACGGCCCCCCGCGGTGGTTGAGGAACAGCCGGTCGCCCTCCTGCCGTCGGTCGCGGAGGCGCGCCACCAGGTGCGGGCGGGCCTCTTCCAGATAGCGAGCTATCGCCTCCTGCGCCGGAGCCCCCAGCAGGGCCAGCCGCTCGCGTCCTCCCTTGCCGAGGATGCGCAGCTCGGCCGCCTCGCTGGCTTGTGACACCGTCAGGCCGACCAGTTCGCTGACCCGAATCCCTGTCGCATACAGAGTCTCGAGCAGCGCCCGGTCACGCAACCCCAGGGGAGTGGTGGCGTCAGGCGCGGCCAACAGCTTCTCGACATCGGGCTGATAGAGAAAACGGGGAAGGCGTCGTCGCTGGCGAGGAGCCGTGATCCCGATGGTGGGGTCGGAGGAAACGAGCGACCGGGCGGCCAGATATCGGTAAAGAGAACGCAGCGCGGAGAGCTTCCGGGCGACGGAGGTCCTCGCGTAATCCTTCCCGTGAAGGTGGGCCAGGTATCGCCTCACATGGGCGGGCCTCACCTCGGTCCAGCTCGCGGCCAGTCCTTCCCCGCGGAAGAACTCCGCACCTTGCCGCAGGTCGTCCGCGTAGCCGCGCAGAGTTCCCGGCGCGGCACCCCGCGCCTCCCGCAGCTCCATGAGAAAGGCGTCGATCAGATCGTCCACAGCCTGGCCTCACCTAATGCTACCACATCACGCATGGGCCTCTACAGTTGACCGGCGTTCAAGGTGCGAAGCCAAGAACGGCGAACGTTCTGGAAAGCAAAGAAGCCCCCGGGAGGAATTCGGTGCAGGTCATTGAGTCCATCCTGATATTGGTTGCGCTGGGCAGTCTGTGGCCCTACATCGTCGGATATAGAGAGCCCTGGTACACGGGCTGGATGCTGGCAATGCTGGGGGTCATGGTGTGGGTGGCGACGCGGCGCCTCGCCCGCATCCGTTCCGCCGCCGCCGAGGCGAAGCAGAAACACGACGAGGCGGGGCGACTGCGCGGCCCATAGAAGCCGGAGTTGTAGCCAAACCCTCCCAGACTCCACCCGTGCCGGTCTTGACTTCCCGCGACGGCGCGAATACCATTCCTCCTATCATGTTTTTCATGTAAGTAGGTGTGCGCGGATGGGTATGATATCGGGTGAAGCAGGATAGGGGGTAACTTAGCATGGCACGCACCGAGAATCACTCCTCCTTGGGGGATCTGTTCTACGGGTCTGTAACGCTCGGCGAGCGAGGACAGGTCGTGATCCCCTCCGAGGCGCGAAAGCGACATGGATTGGAGGCCGGCGACAAGCTGCTGGTCTTTCGACATCCGCACGTGCGCGGTTTAGTGCTGGCACGCGTAGATGACGTACAAACCCTGATGAAAGAGCTGCAGGAGTGGGTGGATCGGGTTTCTAGTATGACTGAGAAAGTCCGCGCGAAGACGGGGTCCAGGAGCTAATCATGGCCGACAAACATCGATTGAGAATTTCACAAGCCGCGGCGTTCGCTCTGCTGCTGGCAGGGAGCCTGTCGACTGGGTGCAGTCAACGCGGACAGCAGGCGGGTGGACCGGCCGAATCGGAAGAGCGAGGCGTTCCCGTCGAGATGGCGCGAGCCGAGGTATCGACCTTGGCCGAACAGGTTTCGGTGACCGGCACCATTCGCGCCCACCGCGAGGCCGCCAT
>CAZWRO010000128.1:0-6476 GCA_964635365.1 uncultured bacterium
CGGGCTGTCACAGAACGGTCGCTACTTAATCCCCATTCTCCCGGGCCTCTGCGCCGGCGCCGGCCTGGCCGCCTCCCGCCTCCTGGACCGCAGGGGCGTCGCCTCCGCGGCCGTACTGGTGACCCTCCTCCTCGCGCTCTCCTCCGGGCTCTACGCCAGCTTCAACCTCTCCGCGCCCGCCTGGCGCGTGGCCTTGGGGCGAGAGCAGCCGGAAGAGTACCTCTCCAAGGCCTTCCCCAACTACCCCATGTTCGACCTCGTAAACAGAGTCACGCCTCCCGACGCCAAGCTCCTCGTGCTCGGCGACGAGCCCCGGTGCTTCTACCTGCAACGCGACTTCCTGTTCGGCAACCACGCCGAGATCTTCACCGAAGCAGACACCGCCGGCCCGGACCGGTTGCTCGCCACTTTGGGCCGCCTGGGCGTCACCCACCTCTTGCTGGACGCCACCGTAGTGAATAACATGAACAACCGAGCCGGACGCATCGAGGCCGCCCTGGCCGACCTAAGATCCGAAGGCAAGCTTCGCAGGCAAGGACGATACCGGTCATTGAGCTTATGGGTGCTAGCAGGCGAAAGCGCAGAAAGAAGCCCGTAGTCCCGGCCGCCGCCTCCCCGCCCCCGGCCGACGCGGCCGGGCCGCGCGCACGGCTCGCCATGCGCGTCGTCGTCATCGCCTATCTCTTCCTCGCCGGCCTCTACGCGGTCGGAATCCCTCTCGGCAAAGGCCCCGACGAAACCGCGCACATGCGCTACTTCACCTACCTGGCCGAACACCACACCCTGCCCGTCTTCGACCGGGACAACCCCGGCCCGGACTACGAGTTCCACCAGCCCCCGCTCTACTACGCCGTCTGCCTCCCCACCTATCTCCTCGCCACACATCGCGGCGGGACCGGCGATCTAGCCGTCAGGTTCGCCACCATCCTGCTCGGCCTTCCTCTCCTCTACCTCACCTTCGCGCTGGCGCGAACCCTCGCCCCCACCCGGCCCTGGCTCGGCCCCGCCGCCGCCGGCCTCGTCGCCTTCCTGCCCATGCACCTAGCGCTCGCCGCCAGCGTCAGCAACGACGTGCTCACCGAAGTCTTCTTCGCCGCCTTCCTCTGTCTGGCGACCCAACACCTCCGCGCGGCCGCCGATTACCGAGCCGGGAAGACCCCCAACCCTCCCGGCGCCCTCACCATGGCCGTTCTCGGCCTCCTCATCGGCCTGGGCCTCCTCACCAAGTCCATCGCCGTGCTGCTGCTCCCCGCCGCCTGGCTCACCGCTGCCATCTCCGCCCGCGGCCGAGACGGCTACGACTGGTCCCGCCTCGCGCGAGACGCCGCCCTCAGCACCGGAGTGGCGCTGGCCGTCGCCGGCTGGTGGCTGGTCCGCAACTACCAGCTCTACGACGGATTCCTCGCCCAGAAAGCCTTCCTCCAGGCCTTCCGAGATCGGCCCTCCCCCCAAAGCTTCATGTCCTCCTATGGTCTCGCTCCGCCCTCCTACGTGATACTGGTCATCGGCTGGACCCTGGCGAGCGTCGTCGGCGTCTTCGGGCCCAAGTTTGCCTTCCTCCCCTTTCAGGTGTACCTTGTGACCGGCCTCATCGCCCTCGTCGGGCTGGCCGGATTCGCACGCTACCTGGCGCGAGCAGAGTTGCAGGACTGGCAGCGCCAGGCCTGGGTGGTGTTTGGATTGCTCGGATTTCTCTTGCTGGCAGGCTTCATCAAGTTCAACCTCTCCTTCTTCCAGGCGCAGGCCAGGTATCTGTTCCCCGCCCTGCCCGCCGCGGCCCTCGCCTTCGGCCTGGGCTTCGAGCAGTGGTTCCCGCGCGGCTGGCGCCACGGCGCGCCCCTCGCGGCCGCCCTCGGGCTGGCCTTGCTCGCGCTCCTCGCCCTGCCCCTGTGGATCACTCCGCAGCTCCAAATCCCATGAACCCGAACCGCGCAGTCAGCCTAGGTCTCTGCCTTGGAGTCGCGCTGCTCTTGCTCTCCGGATGCGGCGCGCGCCCCTCCCCGCCGCCCGCCGACACCAGCGAGGCCGAGCCGCCGGCCGTATCCGCCGTGCAGCTACAGGGCTCCGTCGTCAGGGTCGTAGACCCCGAGGGCCGCTGGGAATTCGAAGCCCACTCCGAGCACGTCGAGGCCGAGGGCCTCGAAGGTCCCTATCTGCTCCAGCCGGCCGAAGGTCGTTACCAGCACCAGGGAAAACCTCCCGTCTTCATGCGCGCCGACCGCGGCCGCGTGGACAGGCTGGCCGAGCGGGTAGCCTTGGAGGGCTCGGTTCTGCTATCCTCAGAGGCCTGGGAGCTGGAGGCCGACGCCGTCGAGTACGACCTCGACGCGGGAGAGGTCGTCGCCTCCGGCGAGACGAAACTGAGCTTCGGTGAAGGCCCCTCCGACAGCCCGGGCACTTCACCGACCCAGTAGGGGGAGACGCCATGACACGACAAATCACCCGCGGCCTGCTCGCGCTGCTCGCCATACTCACCGTGGCCGCGGCCGCGCCCGCCGCCGAGAACAATCAGAGCCGCCGTCTATTCCACCGCTACACCGTGGAGGCCCCGCGCTGGCAGGGCCCGATCCAAGGCCCGTGGGAGGCCACCGGCGGCGTCACCGTCAGGGGCCCCGGCGTAACCATGACCTGCGAACGATTGAAGGTCTGGTTCGCCAGCGACACCTGGGTCGCCGAGCGCATCACCGCCACCGGCAACATCGTCCTGCGCGGGCGCTACACCGCGACCGACCGGACCGAGTGGGACGTCGTCGCCCACGCCGACACCGCCACCTACGACAATGCCGCGGGCCGCGGCACGCTGGAGGGATCGGTCACTATGGAGGCCACCAATCTCACCACCGACGCCCTCCTCTCCGTCTCCGCCGACCGCCTGATCTACGACGGCGACTCCGGAGAGATTCGCGCCGAGCGCGTCGAGAACCCCGTGATCGTGGAATGGACCGAGCCGGTCGCCGACGACGAGTCCGCCGCCGAAGCCGCGCAGCAGCAAGCCGCGCAGCAGCAAGCCGCGCCGCAGCAAGCCCCGCCGCAGCAGGAAGCGGAGGGCGAGAGCCGTCCATGACCCTTGTCGCACACGACCTGGTCAAGCGCTACCGGAACCGCACCGTCGTTGACGGTGTCCATATCGACGTAGAGCCCGGCGAAACCGTCGGCCTGCTGGGCCCCAACGGCGCCGGGAAGACCACCACCTTCTACATGATAGTCGGCCTGGTCGCCCCCAACTCCGGCCAAGTCTCCCTCGACGCCGAAGACGTAACCCGCATGCCCATGCACCGCCGAGCGCGCCGCGGCCTTGGCTACCTGGCCCAGGAGAACTCCGCCTTCCGACACCTCACCGTCGAGCAGAACATCGCCGCCATCCTCGAATGGCTCCCCCTCTCCGCCGAAGCGCGCCGCACCCGACTCGAAACGCTCATCGAAGAGTTCCGCCTCGAAACCGTCCGGCTCGCTCCCGCCGGCGTCGTCTCCGGCGGCGAGCGCCGCCGCACCGAGATCGCCCGCGCCCTCGCCCGCGAGCCTCGCTACCTCCTCCTGGACGAGCCCTTCACCGGCATCGACCCCATCGCCGTCGCCGAGCTCCAGGACATCATCGCCGCCCTGCGCGCCAAGGAAATGGGCATGGTCATCACCGACCACAACGTCCGCGAGACCCTTCGCATCACGGACCGCAGCTACATCATCTACGAGGGCAAGATCCTCACCTCCGGCACCTCCGCCGAGTTGCTGGACGACCCCGTCGCCCGCCGCTTCTACCTCGGCGACCGGTTCCAGATGACATGAAGATCATCGACCGCTATCTCGCGCGGGAGATGGCCGGCCCCTTCGCCTTCGGGGTCCTCGCCTTCGTCCTGCTCTTCGTCTCCGCCAACATCCTCTTCCGTCTCACCGAGCTCGTCAGCGATCTCGGCCTCAGCCTGTGGACCGCCGGAGAGCTCTTCCTGCTCTGGCTCCCCGGCTTCGTCGTCCTCACCTTCCCCCTCGCCACCCTGGTCGCCATCCTGATCGCCTTCGGTCGGCTCAGCGGCGACAGCGAGCTCGTCGCCATGCACGCTGGCGGAATCAGCTTCCGCCGCCTCGTCCTGCCCGTGGTCGCCGGCGGCCTGCTGGTTTCCATCGCCACCGCCACCCTCAACGAATACGTCGTGCCCGCCTGCAACGCCCGCGGCGAAGACATCGTCCGCGCCGCCAGCCGCGCCGCCGGGAAGGTCGGCGACCTCCAGGTCCTCACCAAAGAGACCTCCGGCGGCGAAGTCGTCCGCCTCCTCTACGCCGACCGACTCGACGTCCAGACCGGCGAGATGGTGCGCCCCATGATCGTCTGGTTCGAGCACAACCAGCCCGCCTTGGTGACCGTCGCCGAGCACGGCCGCTGGCAGGGCAGCAACTGGGAGATGTCCAACGGAGTCAACTATCCCCTCCGGGCCGAGCGCCCCTCCAGCTGGGCCTTCGAGCACTGGGTGGCCGACCTCCCCACTACCCCGCAGCAGATCGCCCAAGGGACCCGCCGACCCGACGAGATGACCTACCGCGAGCTCCGGGAGTACATCCGCTACGCCCTACGACAGCAGCGCCCCACCATCGAGCTGGAGCTGACCCTCCACCACAAGTTCTCCATCCCCTTCGCCTGCCTGGTCTTCGCGCTCGTCGCCCCTCCCCTCGGAAAACGCTCCCACCGCGGCAGCTCCTCCATCGGCATGGGAATCGCCGTGCTCATCGGCTTCGGCTACTACGTCATCTGGCACTACCTCGCGGTAGTCGCCCAGCAGGGCGTCGTTTCCCCATTCTGGGCCGCCTGGATCCCCAACGTCGTCACCGGCGCGATCGGCCTCGCCCTCATCTTCAAGGTTCGGCAGTAGCGGCGGGCCTTCGCGGCTTCTGAAATATCAGCACGTACTCGTGCGTCTTGTTCACCCGAAACACCGACGGGTATCCCAACGGCCGAAGATTGTTGTACTCCTGCCGCCTATCCCACACCACGATGTCGTCCCACAGAAACCCCGCCGCCTCCAGCTCCCTCGCCAAGTCCGCGTGGAAGGGATAGAACTGGTCACGCTTGCGAATGTCCATCACCACCACCACGCAGTAGGCCCCCGGCCGCAACGCCACCAGCACCTTCTCGAACACGCCCCTCAGTGCCGACAGAAAGGCCTGGTAGTCCGACAGCCGCCCCAGATCGGCCGCCTGGTCCCCATAGTGTCGCGTCTCCTTGCGATCCGCCGTGCGCTTTCGAGTCAGGATGTTCCAGTACGGCGGCGACGTCACCACCAAGTCCGCCGATCCCTCCTCCACATGCTTCAGCAGATCGCCCGCGTCCGCCTCCACCACGCGGCACCCATCACCGCACTCCCCCACCCTCCCCCTCGCCGCCTCCACATACTCCGGGTTGATGTCCAGCCCCAGCCCCATCCGGCCCAACTCGTGCGCGGCCACCACCGTCGACCCCAGCCCGCAGAACGGATCCACCACCAAGCGCCCCTCCGGCGGCAGAAAGCACTCGATCACCCGTTTCACCAGCTCCGCCGGAAACAGCGCCGGGTGCTTCAGCGCCAGCTCTTCTTTCGACTTCCGGATGTCGCTCCACACGCTCACCGAGTAGCGCGTCCACGTCCGCCCGTCGAGCTCATTCCCCCGCCGGCGCGGGCCGCTCATTCCTCTGTCTCCCCATCGTCCAGCGCCGCGCGGTACAGCTTGCTGCGCGGCAGGCCCCGCCGTCGCGCCACGTGCGCCACCGCCCGGCCTCGCGCCAGGCCCGCCTCCACCAGCTCCCGCACCTCCTCCAGCGCCTCCGACAAGTCCACCTCTCCCGTCTCCCGCGCGCCGGCCAGCACCAACGTCATCTCCCCCCGCGGCTCCTGCTCCGCGAAGTGCGCGATCAAATCCGACACCCTGCCCCGCACCACCTCCTCGAACCGTTTCGTCAGCTCCCGCGCGCAGGCCGCCTCCCGGTCCCCGAGCACCTCGCGTATATCCTCCAGGCTCTCCCGCAGGCGGTGCGGCGCCTCGAAGCACACCATCGCCCCCTCCTGCCCCGCCACTCGCTCCAACGCCTTTCGCCTCGCGGCCGCCCGGCTCGGCAAGAACCCTAGGAACAGAAACTCCCGCGTCGGCGTCCCCGAAACGGCCAGCGCCGAGGCCGGCGCCGTCGGCCCCGGTATCACCGCCATCTCGATCCCCGCTTCCGCACACGCCTTCACCAAGCGCGCCCCCGGATCGCTGATCCCCGGCATCCCCGCGTCCGACACCAGCGCCACCTGCTTCCCCGCCTTCAGCGCCGCCACCAGCTCCTCCAGCCGCCGCGGCCCACTGTGCTCGTGGTAGCTCATCAGCCGCTTCTTCAGCTCATAGCGCTGGAGCAGCCGCCGCGTCACGCGAGTATCCTCCGCGGCGACGATATCCACCTCCCCCAGCACGCGCAACGCGCGCAGAGTGATATCCTCCAGATTGCCGATCGGGGTTCCGACCAAGTAGAGCAT
>CAZWRO010000129.1:0-4290 GCA_964635365.1 uncultured bacterium
GGGGGGCCTGGATATCGCGTTGGGTTACCCCCTGTGGCCTGAGCTTTGGGAGTTCAGTTCATCGCGCCTGGAAGAGGGCGAGAGGAGGCGAGGGAGGTGAGTGACCTCGTGGACGGGCCAGGTCGGGACCGCTGTGTCGTCCAGAGGAGAGTGTGGTGAGCGGCTTCAAAGAGCAACTGAGGGAAGATCAGATAGCTTGGCGGGCGTCCAACTTAGAGAACCAGGAGCCTGGCTACCACAACGGGAAGCGGTACGCACACGTGCTGCCCCGCAAGCTCTGGGAGATGAACCTATGGCCGGGCATCCGCAAGGGCTCTGCGCATTCGCTCCCGGACTACCTGATCAGCGACCCCGACGATCCCATCCAGGCCCACACTGGCGTACACAACCTGCTGAGCTCCTGGGTGGCGTGTGCGAACCTCTACTTCCCGTTCCGCCGTGAGTCCCATCGTCCGGTACTGGCGGAGTTTCTCAGGGCCACCGTGTCAAACAAGATCCGAACTGTGACTGGGGTTGAGCTCGAGTTCGCCCTGGACGGTGACTTGCACCCAGCGGAACTCCTTGGGGAGAGCGCCGGGAAGAGGGGATCGGGTCAGACATCTCCGGATGTCGCCTTCCAGGTGGAGCTGGACGGGGGAATGCAGGGCCTCGTTCTCGTCGAGTGCAAGCTGACTGAGCATTCCTTCTACCCTTGCTCTGCCCGCAGGAAGACGGGAAGGGAGCGAAGAGAAGGGAACCCCGACCCAAGCCGCTGCATGAATATGCCTCAACTGCTTGCTGGGCCTGAGGGGATCTGTCACCAGAACGTGTGGGGCAGGCGGTATTGGCAGCATCTCTGGCCCGTCACTAACAGAGACCGGATCAGCAATCTCTCAGGATGTCCCGCCAGCACGGCTGGCTACCAGCTCTTCCGACAGCAGGCATTGGCCGAAGGCATCGCTGCTTCTGGGAAGTATGGTCTGGTTATATCCTGTGTTGCCTATGATGGCCGGAACGAAGACCTCATGCGCTGCCTCCGAAGAACCGGCATGCACGACATCAGATCGGACTGGGCGAAGTTGTTTCGTGGTCAGGCGACGTTCGCCACGTTCACCCATCAGGAGTGGGTCGAATGGGTACGTCAGCAGGATCGCTCCGCAGAGTTGGATGACTGGCTGGGTTACGTCGGCGGGAGGTACGGCTACTGAGTTGTGGCATCTGTCTGCGTCGTATTGGCTACCTAGTCAGGTTTGCGAAAGGAAGTCGCCCGTACTGGTGCTCGAACTCGGTCAGGATCTCGATCTCCGCACCTCGATGATCTGTGGTCGGTTTCCATGCCAACAGGAGGTCTTCTGATTCGGCTATCTGCCAGATCAGGCGTCCTCCCCAGTGACCTACGGGGCGACCTGCGCCGAACCGGAGAAACTGCCCTAGTCTCTTCTTCAGGTCTCCCGAACAGCCCACATATACAAGCGAGGCCCCAGGTAGCCACTCTGCTTGAAGCTCATCTCTGTCGACGGTCGGATCCCTCCCCTTGAAGTGCCCGCCTGGACTCTCGTCCAAGAAGGAAACGGACCTCCCCTCGGGTACGAGCACAACATACACCCCCGGCTCCGTTGGAGCACTTCCGAGGCCATGCTCTCGGAGAGTGGACACTGGACGGAATCCGGCGAAGCCTCTCGCCGCCAAGCCGGACCGATCAAATCCTTCCATTGCGCTCCCTTCTTTCATGAGGCAAGCCATAGATGCCCATCCGACGGGGCGAGTGAAACCTGCTGGCCACAGCATGGCCAACCCAATCCATTCGAGCAGCCACCGTGTGGTGCAACAGCGATTGCACGGGAATTACCCGGGTGGGTCGGAAACAGAGGGTGCCCTCGGTGGAGTATGGTTCTGATCTCTTGGGGTCGAGCGCTTGCGGCGGTGCAATCCGTCAGCTCAGCTGGTAGAGCAGGGGATTCGGGGGTCAGGGGGGTCTCCCCCCAGGAAGCCGCAGGCTTCCGGACCCCAAGGTCGGGAATCTCTTCACAAGGTAGGGGGATAGCGTTTTTCGGCGTCGAAGTTGATGCGAAACCACACTATGGGAAGGGCCAGCGCACAGCCGAAAAAACCAGGCAATTGCTGGACAAGAGGGACCTCTCGATCCCGAGGAAAACAGAGTGGGCCGTGAGGGAATCGTTTATCCTGAGGTACTCGAAGGAAACCCCCGGACGAGGCGCTCCTTCTTATCAGAGCGCCAGCGCTTCACCTGCATCTCGCGTCTTCTGGCGGCTGACTTCGTGGGGTGCGCTTCTGAGTAGACAAGCGTCACCGGCCTGCGTCGAGCGGTGTAGTCGGCCCCGCGTCCTGCATTGTGGACGCTAACTCGTTCTTCGGGGTCGAGCGCGATACCACAGTAGAGGGAGCCGTCGGCGCAGCGGATGATGTAGAAGTGCCAACTCCTTGGATCACGCATCGGAATGGCCCCTCGACTCACTCCCTACGGTCGCTTTGCTCGGGGTCAATCTCGCCTTCGGCGAGATTGGTGGGCCGTGAGGGAATCGAACCCCCGACCTTGGGATTAAGAATCCCCTGCTCTACCAGCTGAGCTAACGGCCCACACACGGGGGAAATCCGCTCGCCGCGGACCTCGCGGTCACTCTAGCATACCCGACTGGCCGACGTCAACCCAACCCGCTCGCTCCCGACCCACGCAGCCTCGCGCCTTTACGACCGTTGGATCTCCCTCGCACCTTCCCTCCCCGATTCCCAAGAGGAAAGCGCCCCCGCTTGGCTAAGTCAGAGTAGTACCACTCACTCAGGAGACCCTTAACCGTATATCATGAAAACTACTGCTTACATCCGCGAGGCCGAAGCCTTCGTCACCAGCCTCACCGAAGAATACTACCAGAACGGCGCCGGACTCAAAGACGCCCTCGAAATCGTGGCCATCTACCAGCGCCACAGCCGCCTCTTCGAGCGCGAAACCGCCGCCGCCCTCATCACCGACAGAGCAACCCGCGAGTCTCGCTACCTCGCCCACTTCGCCGCCTCCGGATTCGTCGAGAACCAGCTCCGTGAGGCCACCGAGCGCATCGGCACCGCCGAAACCCAGGCCGTCGTCGAATGGCGGGGCGACTCCATACCCTACCGCCAGGCCAGCGTCCTCATCGCCAACGAGCCCGACCGCACCCGCCGTCACGACCTCGAGCAACACACCGCCGCCACCACCGCCCAGCTCAACCCGGAGCGCGTCGCCCGCCTCACCCGCGCCCATCAGATCGCAGAGGAGCTCGGCTTCCAAGACTACGTCGAGATGTCCGACTCCCTCGCCGGCCTGCACCTCTCCACCCTAGCCCCCGCCATGGAGCGCCTCCTCACCGACACCCGCGCGCGCTACCTTCAGATCCTCGACGCCCGCCTCTCGGCCGCCGCCATCCCCCCCGCCGAAGCCACCACCGGCGACCTCACCTTCCTGGGCCGCGGCAAGGAGTTCGACCACCTCTTCCCAAAGCACGACGTCGTCCCGGCCCTCCAGCGCACTCTCCCCGCCCTCGGCATCGACATCGAGGCCCAGCCAAACCTAACCCTCGACGTCGAAGAGCGCCCACTCAAGTCCCCCCGCGCCTTCTGCGCTCCCGTGCGCGTCCCCCAAGACGTTCGCCTCGTCATCAAGCCCCGCGGCGGCCACGACGACTACGCCGCCATCCTCCACGAGGCCGGCCACTCCGAGCATTTCGCTCACGTGCGCGCCGACGCCCCCTTCGCCTATCGCTATCTCGGCGATAACTCCATTACCGAGGCCTACGCCTTCCTCTTCGACGGCCTCAGCCGAAACCCGCGCTGGTTGCGCAACGTGATGGGCGCGCGGGAGACGGACGACTACCTATTCCTCGTTCGATTCTCCCATCTCCTGCTGCTCCGCCGCTACGGGGCCAAGCTGCCCTACGAATTGGAGCTTCACCGCGCCCCCGATCCCTCCACCTTCGGCGGCCGCTACGGAGAAGGGCTCGGCGACGCCCTTCGCCTCCGCATCTGGCGGGAGAACTTCCTCCACGATCTCGACGACTGGTTCTACTGCGCCTGCTACTTGCGGGCCTGGATCCTGGAGGTGCAGCTGAGGGCGGCCTTGGTCGACCGGTTCGGCGACCACTGGTTCGCGGCCAAAGGCGCGGGGGACTTCCTCAAGGAAATCTGGAGCTTGGGTCAAGAACTCTCCGCCGAGGAGCTGGCCCAGCGCATCGGATACTCGGGCCTCGACGCGAGCCTGCTCATCACAGACCTGCTCTCCCCCATCGGGGATTGAGGCGACACTCGCCCCCGGGCGTCCGC
>CAZWRO010000129.1:4390-6444 GCA_964635365.1 uncultured bacterium
CCTCCGGGGTCGGCGGTCGTGCCTCGTGCTCTTCCGGGTCGCGCAGCCGCATCCCTATCAACTTGCTGACCCCGGCCTCCTCCATCGTCGTCCCGTAGAGGATATCGGCCGCCTCCATCGTCCCCTTGTTGTGCGTGATGACGATGAACTGAGAGTCCCGAGCGAACTCCCGCAGAACCTCCGAGTACCGCCCGATGTTGGAGTCATCCAGCGGCGCGTCCACCTCGTCCAAAATCACGAACGGCGATGGCTTCACCTTCAGCAGCGAGAACAGAATCGCCGCCGCCGTCAGCGCCCGCTCTCCACCCGACAATTGCAGCAGATCCCGCGTCTTCTTCCCGGGCACCGTAACCGTAACATCGATCCCGCAGTCCAGCACGTTCTCCGTGTCCGTCAGCGTCAGTTCCGCCTGGCCCCCATCGAAGAGGCGGATGAAGTACTTCTGAAAAGCCTGCTGGATCGATTCGAAGGCCGCCAGAAATCGGGAGGTCGCCTCCCGATCGATCTCGATTATCGCCTGCCTAACATCCTCCCGCGCCGCCTCCAGATCCGATCGCTGGCCGGCCAAGAATTCCAGCCGCTCCCGCACCCTATCGTACTCCTCAATCGCCCCCAGATTCACCTCCCCCAACGCCGCCACTCGCCCCTGCAGTTCCTTCACTCGCTGCTTCGCCGTCGTGCGGCTCTCGATGGGTTGCGCCGCGTGCTCCGCCTGCTCCAGCGTCAGCCGGTAGTCCTCCAGCAGCGTCCGCTCCCCAAAGCCGATCTCGCTATCTAGCTGCGTCGTGCGAAGCTCCAACCGGTGCAGGCGATTCTGAAGCCCCTCCGCCTCCGCTCGATTCTGCGCCGCCCCCTCCCGATTCGTCGCAATCCGCTCCAGCAGCTCGCGCCGTTGAGCGTGGCACTGCTCCAGCTCCTTCTGCGCCTCCTGGTGCCGCCCGCGCAGCCGCTCCCCTTCCGCGCGCAGCGTCTCGAGCCCGGCCTCGGTCTGCCGCTGCGCCTCGGCAATCCGCTCCATCAGCGCCCGCTTGTCTTCCCTCCCCGACTCCAGCACCCCGCGGCTCTGCCGAATCTTCTCCAACCGCGCCTCCAGCGCCCGCAGGTCCCCTTCCATGGCCGTCAAGTTCACCCGGAGTTCCGAAGTCGACGCCCTCAGATCCTCCCGCGTCTCCCGCCCCTGCTCCAGCGCCTTCTCCGACTGCGCCATCGCGCGTTCCATCGCCTGCTTTCGCCCCTCCAGCTCGCCCACTCGCGCCGCCGCCGTCGTCTGCTCCTGCGCGATCTGCGCCACCTCTTCTTCCAGTTCCCCCTGCTCGCCGCCCAGCGACTCCTCCCGCTCCGCCGCCAGCCGCGCGTTCTCCGCCAGCACCTCGGCCCCGCGCTCCGCCTCCGTCAGCTCCTTGGTCACCTGCTCCAGCCCGGCCTCCCGCTCGCGCACCGCGGCCCGCGCGGCCTCCGCGCGCGCCTCCACCTGCGCCAGCTCCGCCGCCGCCCGCTCCGACCCCGCCTTCAGCTCCCGGCCTTCCTTCTCCAGGTCCTCGATCTCCCGCGCGCGCCCAATCAGACCCGAACGCGCGGGCCTGCTGCCCCCCGTAATCGCCCCCCACGGCCTCACCAGATCGCCCTCGCGGGTGACTATTGCTCGCCACCCCTTCGTGCTTCTCGACATCTCCAGCGCCGCCGCCAGCGCCTCCACCACCACCACTCGACCCAGCAGGTGCTCCACTACCGGCTGCGCCTCGGCCTCGCATGACACCAGGTCCGCCGCAATCCCCAGACACCCGGGCCGTCGCGCCACCTCGCTCAGGTCGTCCGAGCGTCGCCACGGCTTCAGCGTGGAAGTGGGCAGGAACGTCGCCCGCCCCGCGTTCGCCCGCTTCAGGAATGCAATCGCCTCCGCCGCCTCCTCCTGAGTGCCCACCACCAGGTCCCCCGCCGCCGGCCCCAGCGCCGCCTCCACCGCCGCCTCCAGCTCCTTCGGCACCCGCAGCAGATCGGCCACCGTCCGGTACCGTCCCTTCAACTGACCTTCTTTCACCGCCTTCAGCACCGCC
>CAZWRO010000130.1:0-5565 GCA_964635365.1 uncultured bacterium
GATCGATTCAGGAGGGCCGGCTTCCAGGGGAGTTGATGGACGAGATACGGCACATCATCCAGCATCATCCGCGCATCGTACTGCTGTTCGCGGGTTCGCACCGGCCGGATGAAATGGAGCTGGACTGGCCGGATGCTCTGATCAGTGCGAAGATGATCGAGGTGGGGTATTTGACCGCGGAGGAGACGCGGCGGCTGGTGACGGAGCCAGTGCCGGATTTCGCGGTCACCTATGCGGCGGGGAGTATAGAACGGATAGTGGAAGTGACGCGAGGCCAGCCGTATCTGGTTCAGGCGCTCTGCTTCGAGCTGGTGAATCATCTCAATGTGGCGGGGAGAAGGGAAGCGCGGCGGGAGGATGTGACGGAGGCGATGGCGCAGGCGTTGGAGAGCGCGCACTTGTATTTTGCGGAGATGTCGAGGCAGTTGAGCGATGGTCAAAACGGCCTACTGGGGGCTCTCGCGGAGGCCGGGGAAGGGACGACGGCAGGGGAGTTGGCGAGCAAGAGGGGAGGGGCGCCGGAGCAGGTCGAGGCTGATCTGAAGGCGTTGGAGATGCGGAGCATCGTGGAGCGGGCGGAGGAGGGGGAGCGGTGGCGGTTCCAGGTGCCGATGGTGGGCGAGTGGGTGAAGAAGCAGGGCTGAGGGTTCGGTATCGCTGACGGTAGTGGTTGAAGGCCGTGGGTGCGGCGGGGTGGTGCCTTGGAATGGCCACAGGGGAGGAGTTATCTCGCGCAGGAACGGGGCGGGGTGGGCGGAAGGAGGGGCCACCTCTGGCGGGAGGTGTTCGGCGATGAACCAGGCGGGGAAGTCGCCGGTGGTCGCGTTGCTGACCGACTTGGGCACGGTCGATACGTATGTGGGGGTGATGAAGGCGGTCATCCTGGGGCTGTGCCCGACGGCTCGGATCGTGGACCTGTGCCACGATATTGCTCCCCAAGACATCCAGCAGGCGGGTTTCCTTCTCGACACGGCGTGGCGGTATTGCCCGAAGGGGACGGTGCATTTGGTGGTGGTGGACCCGGGGGTGGGGACTGAGCGGCGGGTGGTGGCGGTGGAGGCGCATGGGCAGCAGTTCGTCGCTCCGGACAATGGGGTGCTCACGTACGTGCTGGGGAGCGACAGGGATTATGAGGCGTTCGTGGTGGAGCGGAGGGAGCATTTCCTTCCGGAGATCACGCAGACGTTTCACGGGCGGGATATTCTGGCCCCGGTGGCGGCGCGACTAGCCGCCGGGATGCCGATAGAGGCGGTGGGGCGAGAGGTGGAGGAGCCGCTGAAGCTGCTTCCACTGCCGCGACCGATTGCCGGGGATGCGGGGTTGGAGGTGCACGTGATACACGTGGACCGGTTCGGGAACCTGGTGACCGATTTGGTGGAGCCGGACCTGCGGGTCTGGCAAGAGGAGATGGGTGGAGAGGAGATCGTGATTTCGGTGGGGGACGATGCTATCAAGGAGATAAGCAAGACTTACGCGGGCGGCGAGCCGGGGGAGCTGGTCGCTCTGTTCGGGAGCACGGGGCGACTGGAGATCGCGGTGAATCAGGGGAGCGCGGCGGAGCGCCTGGGGCTGGAGCGGGGGACGATTGTGGTGATCAAGCGCCGGTCGTGAGGGTTGGGGCTAGGGGCGGCGACCGATGAGGTGAGGCAAGATGCCGGCGGCGAGGAAGGGGAGCGGGGCCACCAGGAGGAGCGCGGCGGCGTCGCTGAGGAAGGGCCGGCAGAGGAGGCGACAAGCCTGCACGGCGAGTCCGGCCCCGGCGAACGACAGCAGCAGGGCGAAGGCGCGGGCGGCCTTGGTGGCCGCGGGTGAAGGGGTGCGGCCGGCCTGGCGGCGGGCCGCTTCGAGGCGATGGAGCTCCCGGCGGATTCTGAAGAGGGTGCGCTTGGCCGCCTCCTGTTCTTCCAGACGAAGGGGTATGCGACCACGGAAGGCGTCTACGGTCATGGCGGCGATGAGGCGGGAGGACGTGCGGCAAACGACGGAGGGGAAGCAGATCAGGAGGAATCCAGAGCCGGCCGCCACGTGCTCGATGCCGGCGACGTTGGTTGCCTGCTGCAGGGAGATGGCGAGCCAGGCATCGCGCTTGAGCGCGGTCCAGGCGGGGCGGAGGCTGTGGAGGCGGGCGAGGGCGGCGGCGAGGCCGCGACCGAGGGTAAGGGCAAAGATGGCTGCGGCATTGGGGAGGGCGGCCAGCAGGAAGGCGAGCGACTGGGAGCCGAGGGAGGCAAGCTGGTAAGTAAGGGAGTGGAGGGTGGGAGCACCGCCAGGGGAGTCGTCCTGAGGCGAGACTTGGCCGGTGGCGGGGGTGTACTGCCAGCGACCGGTGGGCTGAACGGGGAGCTGGGACAGCAGGGGTTTTGCTTCCTGTTGGGAGCCTTCTGCTGCCCACGGCGGAGTTTCCAGCAACTCAGGCAGGGCGGCGGGATAGCGGTCGGCTTGGGCTTGGAAGAGCTCGATTGCGGACTGAAGGGCGAGCTGATTCTGGCGCTGTACGGCAAGGTTGGCCTCACGAGTGGCGTGCCTGAAGACGGCGGGGGCGACGACGGCAAGGGCGCCGATGAGACAGATGGCGACGAGCAGCTCGAGCAGTGTGAACGCTCCAGCCGGCCGCTTGGCAGCCGACAGTACCCCTGGTCTCTTCATCTGAGCGCACCCCCCAACACGATTCGCAGGTCCTGCGGCCGCGTGCGGCGCGGCCGCGACCGACCTATACGGGTTTTTCCACAAGCTACCCCCATGTATAAAGATACTTCGGCACTCTTTGCTGAATGCTTACCCCGGTGGGGCGCGGAGAGAGATGGGATGGAGGTTGGGGTCGGGCGGCGAAGTAAGGGGCTGAGCCGGTTTTCAGTTGAGGAGTTAGGGATGAAGGAGTTCTGCAAGAGGCAGCCGGCGATCTGCGAGCGGTTCGATCGGTTCTGGGAGGGGGCCGACACGGACCGGCCGGTGCTGTTCATTTCGGCGCCGAGGGAGGACCCGGATAGGTCGGTGGCGCCGCCGGAGCTGGCGGACCCGACGGAGCGGGTGCTGCCGGAGAAGATGGTGCAGAGCGCCCGGTATCGGGTGGCCAATACGGCCTATTATGGGGAGGGGTATCCGCATTTCTTCGTGAACTTCGGGCCGGGGATCTTGCACGGGTGCATCGGCGGGGAGGCGGACTTCAGCTCGACGGACACGACGTGGTTTCCGGAGTTTCTATCGGACATCGAGGAATTCACATCGCTGCGGTTCCAACCAGAGGGGAAGTGGTGGACCCGGATCATGGCCTGCACGAACGCGCTGCTGGATGAGGTGGGGGAAGAGGTGGTGGTGTCGATCACGGATATCGGGGGGGTGGCCGACATCTTGGCGAGCGCGGTGGGGGTACAGGAGCTGCTGCTGGAGGTGATCGACAGGCCGGAGGCGGTGAAGGCGGCGGTGGACCACTGCCACAAGCTGTGGATGGAGGCGTATGAGATCAATCAGGCGACGGTCGCGAAGAAGCAGGATGTGAGCACGCCGTGGTGGCCGGTGCTGTCGCGGGGGCGGACGTATATGACGCAGTGTGATTTCAACTCGATGATTTCGCCGAAGGTGTTTTCGGATCTGTTCGTGGGGCAACTGGGGGCGACCTTCGATGCGCTGGACCACGGGTGCTTTCATTTGGACGGGATAGGAACGGAAGGGCACGTGCCGGCGCTGGTGGCGCAGAAGGGGTTGAAGT
Organism: uncultured bacterium; assembly: GCA_964635365.1. Classification (GTDB taxonomy): domain Bacteria; phylum Armatimonadota; class Hebobacteria; order Hebobacterales; family Hebobacteraceae; genus CAZWRO01. The sequence continues at coordinate 3,707 of CAZWRO010000130.1, forward strand.
GCATACAGTGGGTGCCGGAGCCGGGCGCGAGCCCGCTGGAGCATACGAAGATGCTGCGGGAGATTCAGGAGGCCGGGAGGTCGATCACGTTCGGGGCTACTCCGGAGGAAGTGGAGCGGTGCTGCAAGGAGTTCGATCCGAGGCGGCTGATGCTGAGCGTGGAGTGCGAGAGCGCGCAGCAGGCGGAGCAGTTGATCGAGGATACGTTGCGGTGGTCTGAGAAGCGCTAAGCGCGGCTCGTGTGAGAAGCGCTAGGCGCGGCGACCGCAAGGACAAGATAGGGATGGATTGAAGTACGAGGAGTAGGTGATGAGTGAAGAGGCTGTTGGGAAGTCGGCGGGCTGGGTTGGCCCGAGGCAGGAGTATGAGAAGAACGAGGGGTCGGCGGGGCGGAAGCGGATCGTGTTCATCGGGGCCTCGTATAAGTTCGTGCACAAGGTGCTGCGGGACATGCTGCTGGTGGGGGGATTCGATGAATGCGAGCTGGTGGTGCACGATATCGACGAAACGCCGATGAACCTGGTGGCCGATCTGCTGGAGAGGATCATCGCGCAGCAGAAGTCGGGGATCAAGGTTTCGCGCACGCGGAGTCGGGAGGAGGCCTTGCGGGGGGCGGAGGCGGTGATCCTGTCGATTACGACGGGGGGCCGGGAGGCGGATTTCCGGTCGTTCGAGGTGTGCGCGAAGTATGGGGTGCCGGTGGGCGTGGGGGACACGCTGGGGCCGGCGGCGCTGGAGCGGAACCTGCGGGAGATTCCGGTTGTGGTGGAGATCGCAAAGGATGTCGAGCGGATCGCTCCGGAGGCGGTGGTCCTGAACTTCACCAATCCGATGTCGTGCATTACGGGGGCAATGGCGAGGGCGACGAGCTTGCCGGTGTGGGGGTTGTGTCACTCGGCGGACGAGCTGTTCAACTACTTCGCGCGGGTGTTCGGGGTGAAGAAGTCGGAGCTGGCGATGGAGCTGGGAGGGGTGAATCATCAGTCGTTCGTGACGAAGCTGGCGATCAACGGGGAGGATCGTACGAAGGAGATGCTGGCGGCGACGCTGGCCTCGGAGGCGAAGCTGGAGGACAACTTGCTGGAGACGAGACAGGAGGAGGTGCGGCTGCAGCAGGATGTGTGCCGGATTCTGGGGGCGTGGCCCTCGACGGGGGACACGCATTTGGCGGAGTTCTATGAGTACTTCTTGACGCCGAGGCGGAGGGAGCAACTCGGGCTGCACGTGAAGCGGATTCGGCCGGGCCGGGAGCGGTTCGGCCGGACGGAGCCGCCGGAGATCATCCGGGAGTGGACGTATGGGAAGGAGCCGGTGGGGGACTTGGACCTGATGACGACGGAGCACGCGCACGAGCTGCTGTGGTCGTATTTCACGGGGGAGCCGTACACGCGGGCGCTCAACCTGCTGAACAGGGGCGAGTACTTGAAGGGGATTCCGAAGGAGGCGTGCGTGGAGGCGATGGTGACGGTGGCGGGCAAGCAGGTGACGGGGGAGCAGATCGAGCTGCCGACGGCGGTGCATTCGTTGGTGCATCGGTGGGTGGCGATTCACGAGCTGTCGATTCGGGCGGCGATGGAATGCGACCGGGAGGCGGCAAGGCAGGCGCTGTTCCTGGATCCGCATGTGAGTGATATGTACGATATCGAGCCGATGTTGGAGGATTTGATTTCGGCGTTGGAGCCGTGGTTGCTGGCGGGGTGGTTTGAGTGAGAGTGTGGTGAACGCGGGGGCGGGTTGGGAGCAGGGTTCGAGGGGTGCGGAGGAGGTTGAGGTTTTGGTGGTCTGGGCAGGAGCAAGTCGCCTCCGCGAAGGCTACGGCGCCCAAGGCTCCTGCCGAACGGGAGGCGGCGGGGTTCGGC
>CAZWRO010000130.1:5575-6242 GCA_964635365.1 uncultured bacterium
CTGTCCCACCAGGGACGGCAACGGCAATGGTGGGCGTGGGAAGACCCGCCCCACAGAACGGCCCGGCAGACGGCGCGCATGCGGAGACATGCGCGCCCTACAGAACGGCGACGCGCGGCGGGGAGGGTGACGGGGGGGAAGTGGTTTGAATAGCAGGGCAGGAGGTTGAGTGTGAGTGCTGCGAAGGGTTGTGGTCAGAAGAGGACGAGTGCGTGGCGGAAGGGATATAGCGCGGACCAGGTGATTCAACGGGTGAGGCCGCGGGAGAGCTTTGCTTATCTGGGGAATCCGCACAAGGGGACGACGACGTTTCAACGCTTCAACGGCGATCCGCTTTACGCGGGGAATCGTTGGGACGATCGGGTGGCGCCGGTGACGTTCAAGCCGTTCCGCGGGCGGGTGAAAAACGCCCGCTATCCAGGCGGGCGACCAAGAAACGCCCGCTATCCAGACACGACGATGGCCTACTGCCGTTGGATCTGGTCGGTGATGGAGCCGGAGAGGGGGAAGTATCGGTGGGACGTGATCGAAGGGGCGCTGGAGGCGGCGCGGGTGAGGGGGCAGACGCTGCAGGTGAGGATGCAGCCGTACGGGGGGGACGACGTGCCGGAGTGGTTTTGGGAGGCGGGCGGGGTGCGGCAGCGGAAGGCGACGACGTATGGGTTCC
>CAZWRO010000131.1:0-6225 GCA_964635365.1 uncultured bacterium
GCGCCGGCGCCGGTGGTGGCGCGAAGCCAGAAGGGCAGGCCGAAGCTGGCGGCGGCGCGGCGGAGGTCGACCTCGTCGTGGATGAGCACGGGAGGGTCGGGGCGCAGGTCGGCGTGGTACCAGAGACAGGCGGAGGCGTACTTGCTCTGGGCGCGGCGGATGAGCTCGGGGGCCGGAAGGAGAGTGGGAGCGGTGAGGAGGTGGCGGTGGGCGGAGAGGAAGGCGACCTCCCAGTCGGGCTGTCCGTGCACGAAGTCGATGGCTTCGACTTCGCAGAGGCGGTTGAGAAAACCGAGGTAGGCGGGATCGCGGGTGAGGGGGCTCTGGTAGGCGGCGTCGAGGTGGCCCCATTCGAGGTGGTAGAGGCTGGCGTCCGCGCCGACGAGGTGGAAGTGCTGGGGAGACAGGCGAAGGCAACGGAGGAAGTTCTGGGAGGCGGGGCTACCGCAGCCGGTCAGGAGTATGTGAGGTGTGGGCATGATTGGGGTGGTGGCAGACGGCGTAGATTTCGGAGCAAAGGCGCGGCGCGAGGGAAGATAGCTCGAAGAAGGCGGCGCGCAGGTCGGGGGGATAGGATTCCATGAGGGCGTTGGGGAGGGGCTTGAGCAGCAGGCCCTGCATTTCGACGAGACGAAGGCCGGCCGCGGCGATGTGGTCGGAAAGGGTCTGCCAGGTGTAGACGCGGCGGTGGCCGATGGCGATGTCGGATTCGTTGAGGTGGTTGAGTCGGGGGAGGAGGCCCATGGCGAGGCCGACGCGCCGATGGAGGGATTCGGCGTTGGGGACGACGAGGTGTATCTCGCCCCGGGGGGCGAGCCAGTCGCGGGCGCGGGTGAGGAGGTCTCGCGGATCGGCGACATGTTCGAGGATCCAGCTCATTACGATGGCGTGATAGCGGCACTTGGGCTGGAACTCCTCGAAGAGGCACTGGTAGACGCGCCCGCGGGGGGGAAGGAGGCCGCGCGCGTGTTGAACGTAGCGGGGGGCGGCCTCGACGACGTCGAGGTGGGGGAAGCGCGCGGCCAGCTCCTGAGTCATGACTCCGTTGGCAGAGCCCAGCTCGAGGGCGCGCTTGCCGTGGGCGCGAGACACGATGTAGGCGGCGGCCTGTTTGATGATCTCTCGGTTAAGGCCGTGGCGGCTGTCGTACCACTGGGAAACAAGTTCGAGGCGCGTGCGCTCGCGGCGGCGGGTGGTGTCATCCGACGAGACAGTGTGAGCGGAGAGGGACATCAGGCGCCTCCGCTTGATTTGTGGCACTGGCGGATCTCCGAAAGGGCGACGCGGGCGGCGGCGATCTCGGCCATTACCTCGGGGTCGTAGCCGCTGTGCTCGGCGGCCATCTCGTAGCAGTGAGCGCCGGACTGGTAGGCATCGGTGTCGAGGTAGGTCCTGGCGAGGCCGAGCCACGCGGGGACGTGGGAGGGGTTGCGCTTGAGCGCGGCCTCGTAGCTGTTGCGGGAGCGCTCGAAGTGGCCCAGGGCATGGCAGGCCATGGCCAGGTTGCAGAGGGTGTCGACATCGTCGGGGCGGAGGGAGAGCGCGTGCTCGAACTCGTGGAGGGCGGGTTCGTATTCGCGGGCGAGGGCGAGCACGACTCCCAGGCTGTTGTGCGCGTCGGCGTGCTGAGGGTGTTCGGCGACGAGCTCTTCGAGCTCGCCGCGCGCTTCCCGGGTTTGGCCCAGAGAGAGGCGCGCACAGGCCCGGAGGTGGCGCAGGTGGGGGTTCTCCGGCCGGATGGCGAGGGCGGCGGCGACTTCGTCGAGAGCGGTTTGGGCTTGGCCGCGGGCGAGGTGAATCTCCGCCAGGCGACCTCGGGGAAGCGCGTCGCGACAGGTGAAGTCGTGGTAGTCGAGGGAGGGCCCGAAGCGACCGCGGGCGGCGGATCGGTAGGCCTCGGCCGCCTCCTCGACGCGGTGCTGCTGGCGTAGCAGGTCGGCGAGAGCGCAGAGCAGTTCCGGATGTTTAGGCAGCTCTTCCAAGGTGCAACGCAGTAGCTGTTCGGCCTCGATGGCGCGGTCGAGGAGGGTGAGGGCGCGGGCCAGGAAGACGACGGTCTTGGCCCGGAAGGGAAGCTCGCGCTCCGCCTGCAGCACCTGCTGGAAGGAGAGGACAGCTTCTTCAATCTGACCGGCCGCCGCCTGCGCCATCCCGAGGTAGAAGAGGACCGAAGGGTTGTCGGGTTCGGACTGGGCGCGGGCGGACAGCAGCCGGAGGTTGCGGTCGGAGCGCTCCTGCATGGCGGACGGTGACTCGCGGTAGCCGTGATGGAGGACCGGGATGCCGGTGAAGACGACTTCCTTGAGGAGGTGGCCCTCGCGGTCTACGAGCTGCTCGTGAATGGCTCCCGCGAAGTGGAGGCCGCGGCGGTTGCGGAAGAGCCTGGGATGGGCCACCAGGTCGCTGCAGGGAGCGCCCGGGCTGCCCGAAGGGGCGTGCGTGATGAGCTGGTAGACGGAGGCGGGAAGATCGCCGGCGAGCAGCTCTCGCAGTTGGTCGGCCGACTCGGGTGGCAGCTCTTCGTCGGCATCGGCGATCAGGATCCAGTCGCAGGTAGCGCGCGCGAGGGCGGCATTGCGGGCGGCGGCGAAGTCGTCGATCCACTCGAATGGGTACACTTCCGCGCCATGCTCGGCGGCGACCTCATGGGTGGCATCGGTGGAGCCGGTGTCGACGACGACGATCTGATCGGCCACGGGTCGGAAAGTCCGGAGACAGCGCGGGAGCGAGTCCGCTTCGTCCTTGACGATGAGGCAGAGGGAGAGCGTGGCGCGCGCGGGGCTTCGTTCGCGGGAGGCCTCCGCGCTCTTCAGCGCCTGGCGCGCTCGCTGCCGCAGGGAGGCATCGCGCCCGGGGCCGGAGAGCAGGCCGCGCAGCTCCTCGGCGGCCTCGCGGTGGCCGGGGTGGATCTCCAGACAGGCGGCGAAGCCCGCGACGGCATCGTCGGTGTGGCCGGAGCGCTTCGCCACCACGGCCCGCAGGTAGTGGGCGGCGGCCATCTGCGGGTCTCGGGCGAGGGCCTCGTCGAGAGCACGCGCTCCCTCTTGGAGCTGCTGTTGGGAGAGCTTGAGCATGGCGAGGGTGAGCCAGGGGGAGGCATAGGTGGGATCGAGGTGGAGGGCCCGTTCGAGCGCCTGGGTCGCGTCGTCGGCGCGGCCGGCGCGCCAGAGGCGATAGCCGAGGTTGGCGAAGTGGGGAGCATAGGCCTGGGAGGGGCCGAATTCTGCAATCGCGTCGAAGGCAGCTTGGTGTCTGCCTTCGGCCAACAGTGCGATGACGTAGGATTCTGGCGCGGAACCTTCGGCGACCCCCACGATTCCCTCCGCGAGCCCACGGGGTGGAGCGATGGGCTTCAGGGAGGTTTTCGGGCGGAGGAAAGGACTTCTTTAGGCGCTTCCGGGTGAGGGAGGCAGTCCCGCGGAGGCGTCCCGGCGCGGAGCGGAGGCTTACGGCCACGCGTGCGCAGTGGCGACGGCCACACCTGCGCCGCGGCCACTGCTCAGATGAACGGGTCTGAAGGCAGTCGGGCGGCGCAGACTTCGAGGACGGCTACGATATCGTCGAGGCTGTCGCGGAGAGGCGCGAAGACGCTGCACCAACGGCCGTCATCGCTGAAGAGAAGGCCGGGCGCGCCGTCGAAGGCCTGCCGCATGGGGTCGGGGAGAGGAAGGGTGTACTTGTCCCAGGAGACGAGCTGGCCGGTATAGGTCGAGCCGGCGAGGACGAGGTGGGCGCTGCCGGGCTGGTCGGGGCGGAGTTGCCAGATGGCGGTGGCGACGTCGAGGTCGGTGAGACGCTCGAGACGCAGGAGACCTTTCTTGACCGCGTTGCAGAGATCGATGTGGTATCCGAAGTCGTCGTCGGATACGGCCACGTGGGCGGCGGGGAGGAGGCAATCTCTGGCGGCCTCGATGTCGATGACGGCGAGGGCGACGCGGGAGAGCTCCAGCAGCCGATCGGCGACGGCCTGACGGCGCGCCTCCGGATCCTCGGGGAGCGGGCCGACCAGCGCGGCGCCGGGCGGAGCCCATTGGGGATAGCGACGGTTTGGCAGGACGGGCATGGGTGTTACCTCCCTAGCAGTTGTTTCATAACCTCCAATTGAGGTTATGAAACAGCATAGCAATGGTGGCAGGCTTTGTCAGGCGCATTTCAGGCCAGCCTCGGGGCCGGTTAGCCAGCCGATCTGGGGTCATGAAATGCGCTCTAGCAGCAATTCGATGGCACGATCTCGGAGGAGCGCGGGAAGATAGGGATCGCGCTCCGAGAGGGGGTCGGGGGTGGGCTGCCATCCATACATCTCGCCTCTCATGGTTTCGGTAGGCTGGAGAGTCCAGGCCGGAGTCGCCCCCCACCAGTCGTCGTCGTTGACGTCGGCCAGCTCGTCCACGAGGGCGCGGCCGCGGTGGGCCAGCATTTCGAGGAGATCGGCGGTCTCCGTGGCGCGGCGGAGGCGGCTCAGTCGGAGGCTGGTGAGGGCCTGCGGGAAGCCGAAACGGTGGCCGGGATAGAGCATCGCGAGCGCGCTGGCGCGGTCGAGCTCAGCATCGGTTCCAGTTGCGAGCCAGTTGGGGAGCAGGCCGTCGGCGCCGCGCCGCCAGGAGGTGATGACCTGGCGATCGAGGTCCATCATGGGCCGGCCGGGGTTGGCGCTGTCGTCGGCGGTGGAATAGGTCCAGGCGAGCTGGCCGCGTGCCGTGAGTGCTTCGACGGCGGAACGCGACCAGGTGAAGTTTCCCATGTTGACGACCCAGAGGTCGAAGAGGGGGCCTATCTGGTCGTGGAGGGCGTCCTGGATGAAGCTCCAGGAGATGTCGGTGCGGTAGATGATGCGGGTTTTGGCGCCGGCGGGGCCGGCGAGTCGCGCGGCGCGATCTATCAGGGACCCGAAGTAGAGGAAGTGCTCCCGGTCCGCGGAGTCCTTGGTTTCGTCGCCGTCCCAGGGGTAGAAGCGGTAGCGCTTCTTGGGATTGAAGAAGACCTCGAACTTGGTCTCGGTCCAGCCTTTCTCCTGGAAGTGGCGGCGGAACTCGGCGAGCAGGTTCGCCCATTCCAACTCGTAGCCCCGGGTTCGGAAGTTGGCGAAGTCGGCGGGCCAGTCGTAGTTGAAGGGGAGGTAGAAGTGGGGGAGGGGGCGCTCGCCGCCGGGAGAGCCGGCCATGGCGCTTCCGTCGAGCAGGGGACCGAAGCGCCGGTCGTAGGCCTCCCAGTCGGCGACTCGCAGGTGTCGGCCGCGGCCGGTCAGGGGAGGCGCGTAGCCGTCGGCGACGATGCCGGAGTGCCCATAGCCGAGGTAGTGGAGGACGGCGCGGTGGTCGTGGGCGGCGCGGTAGTAGCTATGCTCGCAGGCGGCGATTTGATCGCCCGGTAAGTCGGGGTGCTGCTCCAGGATGCGGTTGGCATAGCTGTTGAGGCCCACGGTGATGCGGGGCGTGAGGGGCAGCGCCAGGGGGAGCACCGTGATGGTGATCTCGCAGGGCTCTGCGCCTTCGCCTTCGACCCTACCGCGATAGGCGCCGGGCGCCGCCTCCCGCGGGACGGGGAGGTCGATCCAGAAGACGTGAAACCGGCGCGGCCCTAACGGCCCGCGACGCGCCGGCGCGGGGGCTTCGCGGTAGACGTCGGCGGGGACGAGGCCGTCGAAGGTCCACTCCTCGTCGTCCAACTGGCAGGGATACTCATAGCAGACGGTGGCCCCTTCGAGGGAGTGGCCGTCGGCGGTGAAGGGGGTGACGCGCAGGGCGATCTCGGCCCCGTCGGTCGGTTCATCGGTGGACACAACGGCCTGGAAGGAGGCGACTGCGCCGCGAGGGGCGCGGACCTCGGGGTCAGCAACAAAGCGCGCTTCGAGATCACGGGCGGCGTCGCCGACGGGGAGATCCCGTTGGATCAGGTTTCCGGTCTGGGGGCTGATGCGCGCCCGTTCTGATATGAGCGCAAGCTTCATGTCGGGAGCCCTCCGATATGTCGCCGTGGGGAGGCGGCCGAGGGTGGGGCTACTCGGGCCGCTCGTCCTTTCGGGCGTGGATATCCTCGATAATCTTTCGATAGTAAGGGCGCAGGAACTCGGGGTGCTCGGCGCTGGCCAATGCATAGCGGCCGTCGGCGGCCTTCATGTCGAGGCGGGCGGTGATCACGGTTTCGGTGTACCAGTCGGCTTCTGCGAGGGAAAGGCCGGTGGGATGCTTGATGAAGGAGCCGCCGCTGGAGCTCATGCTCCCGGTA
>CAZWRO010000132.1:0-6187 GCA_964635365.1 uncultured bacterium
GCCTTCAGGTTCACCACCATGAACGCCGGCACCTCGACCAGCGCGTTCGTCTGGTCGTAGTCGAACAGCCGGTCAATGTACTCGATGTCCCCGGACAGGAGCCACTCCCCGCTCCGGTGGTCCACGCCGGCCGCCAGCTTTCGTCCTACCGTCTGCTCCCTGACTTCGCCAGGATCGAGGAAGGAAAAGTTGGCGTAGAGCGCCGTGTTAAAGCCGGCCGGCCAGCGGGCGCCGACCTCAAAGCCCTCGCGCGTTACGTCTTGCGCGTTTGCATACTGCATGGGTGGGCCCGGCACGCCGGCCGGTCGTGGTCGCAGGACGACGAGGTCTTCGCCGTCGATGCGGAAGAGGCTGAGCTCCACCTGCGCGCCGGAGGGCAATCGCCTGCGCGCGCCTACTTCATACTGCCAGGCGCTCTCGGGTTGTAGATTCGGGTTGTTGATGCCAAAGAGGTAGAGCTCCCGGAAGCTCGGCGCCCGGTACCCTCGGCGGGCGCTGGTGAACAGCGTCCACCCATGGGCCAGCTCGCGGGTGAGCCCCAGGTGCGGAAGCAGCTCCGCGTCGAGATCCTCCGGCGCGGTGTAGCGCAGGCCGACGGACAGATCCGTTCGGTCGGCGACCGGCTGGTCAACGACAAAGTAGGCTGCCGGCTCATTCCGGGAGAAGGACCGCGCCATGCTGTAGACGTCACCGCCGAAGGATCGCCAAGCCGCGCCCCACTGGCCGCGGCCGCCTCCCATCGGAGCGATCTGGGAGACCAGAATGCCCTGGCCGAAGTCCTCGGAATGAAAGCCGTCCTGGAACTCATGTTCTCCCTGGGTGCGGTAAAGCTTGATCTCAGTAGTGCGGGAGGCGTCGCTCTTTGCGAATGTCAGATCGTAGTCCTGTCGGTCATAGTCCTGCTCGATGAAGTTGGCCGGTCGTCCCTCGGCGTAGGCGGTCGCGACCTCTCTCTGGTCGAAGGTGGTGTAGATAAGACGCTGTCCCCGAAAGGCCATCTCCCACCCTCCGCGGAGGCTGTGGTCAATGGCCAGGGAGCAGCTTTCCCCATCGTACCTGCCGAACGGGTTGTCGCCATCGGTGGTGAAGCGGCCGAGCTGCGCCCGATAGCCGGACCGCTCGTTCAGCCCGCGGAACCAGACCTGCTCGCCGACGGTGTCGAAGCTCCCACCCATGGCCGAAACGACGCTCCTGGACTCCTCATCGCGGGGCCCACGGGTGATGATGTTTATCGCGCCTCCGATGGCCATATCTCCGTAGAGCGCCCCGGCCGGGCCCCGCAGGATCTCGATGCGTTTGACGTTATCGAGAATGTAGGAGGTGGGCAGAATATGCCCCATGATTCCCATCTGCGTCGGGTGACCATCCAGCAGCACCGCGAGTTGCGTGGGTGGCGATCCGCCAAACCCGCGGATCGTGACGTTCCCCCCGAAGCCCATGCCGCCCTGGCGAGACACCCACACGCCCGGCTCTCTCACCAGTAGGTCCATCAGGTTCTGCGCGCTGGTTCGCTCGATCTCGGTTTCGGTAATCACGCTCGTCGAGGTAGTGGCCGTGCCAGGGGTACTCCGCTCAGCCTGGCCGATAACCTCCACCTCGAACACCGGTTCCTCCTGCGCGCCCTCGCTCGCCCCTCCAATGGCGACAAGTCCCAGCGCTAACCCCAGCGATACGACTACCTTCAGCAGCTTACCCATTGTCTACGCGTTCCTCCTTCCCATGGTGTGCGCCCTACTGGCACAGTACCGCGCCAGTCGCAACGCCTAAGCTCCGCGTAATACGATTCCAATATTCGTGGCACGCCGTACGCAAAAAAAGGGAGGGGCACCCGTCCCTCAGGCCAGGTTCGCTCCCGTCGTGGTGCAGACCAGCCTGCCGTGCTCCACCCCTTTAGTGCTCAATGAATGCGTCGAAGGCAGCGACGAGCTCCTGCGGGATGGAGACTCCAAAGCGAGCGATATGCCCCAGCGGATAACACCTTTCTAAAAAAGGTAACACTGATGGGCCGGCCTTGTCAAGCATCACTGACCTCCTAAGCCTTGAGCTACCATACATAGGTAACCTGTGGGGAGCAAGCGACGGGAGGCGCTGGGAAGAAGACTGAGCGGTGGGCAGGCAGTGCTATCTAGCGCCCTCTCCTTAAGCTATCGGTGAGGCTTGGTGACTGGCCTAGCGTGGAGAACCCCTGTTTGACGAACATGGGGGTGCGCGCGCGGGGATGTCCGGACAATTTTCGGACATGTCCGGACATGTCCGGACATGTCCACCTCAACCTCGTGCCTCTCAGACCCCTTAGCGATGTCCAAGAATTGACCAAAACCGGACATGTCCGGACATGGACAGCTTTTTGGTCATTTTGTCCACTTTTGGCCATTTTGTCCACGCACGATGTCCACGATGTCCACGCCGCGGATTTGCTTGGTGCTTGACAAAGAGGGCGCTTAGTCTGTGAGCGCTTCCCCAGCAAGCTACCGAAGCAACCAAGCAGCACAGGGAAGTGCCGGGCGGAATGCTGCTCAGCGGACCGTCCTATTCGCTGTCCGCAGCCTCTGCGGGCAACCAATCGATGACCGATCCACCGCTCGACGCGTAGTAGGGGCTCACCAGGAAATTATGCCCAATCTCCCACAGAACCATGAAATCTCTGACCTTGAATATCTGCCCTTCGTGCAAGTCGTAGAGTTCTTCGTCCAGAGACGGGGGATCTTCGAACGGGTAGAGCTGCCGCAGCACTTCCTCCTTGCGATCATCCGGAATGATGTACTCCTCCACCATTCCGCCCTGCACCTTGAGCATCCGCGTCGGGAAGGGGAGTCTCTTCCTGTGATCCATGGCTCGCCTCATCCTCTCTGTTTATGGGACGATGATTGCTTTGCCACCTTGCCACCGAAGTCCTGCCGCTGAGAAATGGCCCGCTGGGCGTAGCCCGAGAACGCGGATGCGCAACACATCCCAGACGCTCTTCCCATCAGGTCCTGCCATGAGCAAGCCCTGAGCAACCAAAGATGACGAACAAGAGCCCACTGGCTCGCTAGACGACGCCTTGGCGAAGGCTGGTGTAGGAAAACGACCTGCCATCGAAACTGGGAAGATGTGGACGAGGTCGGAGTTTCGATTCTCACTCGGCAGAGGACTCAGCGGCCGCGAACTCTCGCGCTTCCCCGGTCGGAAGCCCCTGGCCAGCAGGGATGCGACCTCGCGGCAGCAGTCGGCAGGTGACTTGGATTCTGGGTCCGGTAGTCTTCGCAAAGATAGCCTCCGCATGGGCTATGGGGCAGACCGCGTGCAACGCGGGACGAACACTGCCCCATAACTGTCTTTACGAAAGGCGGGAACGAAACGCCGGAACTAGTGGAACCTCGCGTGTCCGGGGGGACTAATGTGCGCCTCTGCCAGCACCGTGACAAGGGTCGGAGTGTCCGTGCCGCTGCCGAAGGGAGGGGTTAGACGGCATCTGCCCGAAGTCCAATGTGTTGCATTGTCTGCACTACGTTTAGGCGATTGGAGGATAGGCACATGGGTTGGTTCTTTAAACTGTTCGGTAAGCAGGGGCGTTCGTCGGATCCAGCCGCCGGGTCTTCGCGAAAACTTAAGCGCCTGGCTCGTCTGACGGCATCTTCCGAACATAGTGTCAAGGAGAAGGCTTGGGCGGACTTGGAGAAACTGGCGAACCGAGAGGCCGCCATCGAGCCGTTGATGAAGACCTTCCGAAGCGACGCTGGAAAGGCTGTTGGAACCCAACTGCCCAAGTTCCTCGCGAATCTGGGAACCGAAGCCTGCCGTGCGGCGCTGCTGGAGATCCTGGACCGCACCCGCCGCTCGTCGAATTCGTGGGATCAGAAGTATATGGCCGGATCGGCGTGCTTCGCCCTTCTCAGGCTCAAGGGAGGAATCTCGACACTCAGATCCGCGGCTGCTCCCGAATTGCTGCAGTTCATTCTGTCGCGCGGCTTGATGTATGCTGATGAGCACGAGCGCCCCGCCATCGTTGAGACGCTTACTGAGGATGATCGCCGGAAGACCATTGCCGATGTGATGTCGTTTTTTCGCTCGGCGAAAGACAAAGACGGGTGGTCCTGGACGGTGTCCGGCACGCTGGGGGCTTTTGGGATCAACGCGTTCGAGCCGCTCCTGGAGGTCTTGAGAAGCGTCAATCCAAGCAAGATCCAACCGGATGGTTCCGTTTCGGATGATGACAAAGGCGAGGACGGGGCATTCTGCTCTGCTTTGGTGAGCATACCTGGAGGGATCGAAAAGCTTAGGGGTACCTGCTCCGCGGCAGAATACGAGAGGATCTTGGTCCGAGCACACGGGTACGGCGAAAGCTCGAACCCTGTCCTCAACAGAGCGCTTGGAGACATCGCTACGCCGAAGGCCATAGGGCGCTTGGTGTTCGTGCTCTGGCAACACCACTGGGGAGCAGAAACTCGTAAGCCAGCGACGGAAGCACTGGTCAAAGCCGGGAAGAAGGCTCACCAGCAGCTTTTCGAGGCACTCAAATTCAGGGTGCCCACAAACCGAGAGGTTCAGACGAGTGTAAGAAAGGAAGTCCTAGCAGTGCTTAGCGAGACTGGAGACCAGGACTGTGTCCCAGCCATAAAGGCTGTTGTGATGTCCGACCCTCTAGTCGCCGAAGATGCCAAGGCCACCATCGACACCATTGCGAAGCGATGCGGGGACACGGAGTTGTCGGAAGTCGTCGTCCCCCGAGCATTGCCCGCCAAGAGGATTGCGAAGGTCGGCGACGCGTACGTGGACGAGTGTTTCCAGGTGGATTCCGATGAGCTGTACGAGGATCGGGATTGGGTTAACATACCTGAGGCGAAAGCGATTGCGGAGGCGGGAAATGCCGGGCAGATCGAAGAGGCACTCCGCTTGGCCGAAGAGCTTCGACGGAAGCATCCCGATTTCGGCTTTGGCTACTACTGGTTCGCAAGACTATACCGGAAACAGAGGCGTTACGACGACGCGCGCACGTACTTGATGGAGGGACTGCGTTCCGCCAAGAGCAAGCAGATCTTGTACGCGGAGATGGGGGAGATTGAGTGGGAACTGCAACACTTGTCCGAGGCCGTCAAGTGGTGGATAAGAAGCGCCGTTGTTCAGGTAGGCTCTCAGTACGCGACGCATTACGTGCCTTTCCTCCATCTGTCTTACGTGGCTGAAGCATTGGGTATTCCAGCCGCCTGCTCGCAGATGCGAGTGTGGGTGGATCGAATAGCCGGGGGGCAAATCGAGCTAACCGCGCAGGCGGCTAACGCGTTCTACCTGGCCGGCGACGGCCAAGGAACCACGTCCATGCGTCACGCGATTGAACTGCTTTACAAGCACTATCTTTCTGCATAGTGCGAAGTACTCTAAACAGAGCGGCTGCAGGATATGGCTTGGGCCTGCGATGACTATAGGAAAGTGCGATCTGAAGGGTGAGAATTGCACGTTGGAGGTTAAAGGATGGGATTCCTAGACAAGGTTCTCAGACAGAAGTATCGGAACGCACCTCAGGCTGACGATCCCGAGCCCCGGGCCCATTCTGCACCAGCGGAAACCGGGCCCCACGGAATCGGCATCTTGCTGAACTGCCCGGGATCGCAGTTTCCATGTTTCGGACGGATGTGGGCAAGTCCCATGAGAACAGAGAAAGAGAGAGCAGAAGCGCCGATTTGTGCTTCCAGAACAGGCAAGGGATAGCGTCACTCGTCCGACGGGCGGAAGTAGCCGAAGCGCCAGAACGTCGCCAGACGTGCCAGAACGTGCGCCAGGGCGAAGGCCACTTGAGGCGACCAATCGCGCAGAGAGACCATCCCCTAAGAAGAGGGTGTTGGAGACGGTGGGAATCGTCTATCCTGAGCGTGTCCAAGGAAACCCACGACCGGCGGACAGTCCCCACAGGCCACTGCGAGCGTAGCCTGCGTTCTAGCTTCGCCCTGCACAACGCAGACAGCCGCCGCGAACCGTAGGCCTGGAGTGGGCTTCTCGCGCTCCTCCGGTCCCAGGCAAGAGAATAGCGCGACGAACACGTCGCGCCTGTGATTGGGAGCTACACGATGTCTGGGAGTCCTGAGTACGCCTAGTCGGCTCTCAGGCGTGTCTAATTAACATTTGACACGCGCACACAGCTCGAATTCATCAACTAAAGACGTGATAAGTTCGTTGACAGTGAGGATTCTGTCCACCCTCCAAGCATTAG
>CAZWRO010000133.1:0-2850 GCA_964635365.1 uncultured bacterium
AGGACGTGGACGAGGTGGTGAAGACCTGCGACGGGGCCGGAATCTCCAAGCTGGTGGCCAGGGTGAGGCCGATCGGAGTGATGAAGGGGTAGCGTCGTTCTACTGGGGGGCCGCCGCGACAAGGTGAGACCCGCGGCGCCGGCCACGCGTCGTCCGCACCTCCTGCCGGCAGGCAGCAGGGCGCACGCCGGCGAACCGAAGGACCGGAAACGGGCGAGGCCTGGCTTCGGACATCGTGCTACTGGGGGTTGGTCTTCGCGGGGTATGTGGGGGCCACCAGAAGGCTATGAGTCGGCGTACGGGACGGCCCCTGGCCGATAAAGAGGAGGGGGTATGCTGCTCGAGGCGGCGCTGCTGACGCTGATAATCGGATTCCTTGCCGGCGGCCGAGTGAAGCGGCTGAAGGACCTGGACCTGCGCGCGCCGAGCGTGTTCATCTTCGCCGCCATGGCGCAAATCACGCTGGCCATCCTGGGATCGCGGGGATCGCCCCTGGCGCTGGAGATCGGGGGCGGGTTGCACATCATGTCGTACTTGCTGCTGCTGGTGGGGCTGTGGCTGAACCGGCACCTGTGGGGGATGCGCGTGGTCGCCGTGGGGGTGCTGCTGAACTTCCTGGTGATCGCGGCCAACGGGGGCAGCATGCCGGTGGACCGGGACCTGGCGGTGCGGTCCGGCAACAAGACGATGCTGCACCTGCTGGATTCGCCGACCTATGTAAACCACACGCCGATAGGCCCGGACACGCGCCTCAAGCCGCTCGGCGATGTGCTGCTGCTGCCGCGGCCCTATCCGCGGCCGCATGTGTTCAGCGCGGGGGATGTCCTGGTGACGATCGGGGCCTGCTGGCTGATTCTCGGCGGCGTGGGCGCGTTTGGGATGGGCCGGCGGCGAGAAGGCGAGTCCACGGATCCGCCGGCGGCCTCGGGAGACGGAGCCGCGTGAAGCTTAGCTACGCGCAATACACCAAGTCGAAAGAGGCCCCGTGCCTCGGCGCGTGGTGTCTGCTGTTCGGCCCGGAGGACCACCTGAAGCGGGAGGCGCTGGCGCGAATACGGGCCCGCGTCGAGGCGGCGTTGGGGGAGGAGCCGACGTGGGAGGTGGTCGATGGATCCACGCTGACGGCCCGCGAGCTGCTGAGCCGGTGCCAGACCGGGGCTCTGTTCGGGGGGGCGCGGGTGGTGGTGGTGCGGGGGGCGCACAGCATCGACGGCGACGAGCAGGAGAAGCTGGCGAAGGCGGTCGCCGAGCTGCCGCCCGGAGTGGCCGTGGTGCTGGTGGCGAGCGATGGGAGAGGCCGCGGCGCGCGGCGCGGGGTGCGGGCGAAGCTGGCGAAGGCGATAGAGGAGCAGGGCCTGGCGATTGAGTTCCGCGCGCTGAAGGCCCCCGAGGCCGCGCGGTGGGCGATTGCGAAGGCGAGGCAGTTGGGCAAGAAGCTGGAGCCAGCGGCGGCGCGAAAGCTGGCCGACCAGAAGGTCGGAACGGGGCTGGCCGATCTGGAGGCGGAGGTGGAGAAGCTGGCGCTGTTCGTCGGGGACTCTCCCATCATCGGGGGCGCGCATGTGGAGGAGGTGACGCCGCGTCGGCTGGAGGAGGATATCTTTCGGCTGGTGGACGCGGTGGGGCGACGGCAGGCGGGGCGCGCGGTGGCGGTTCTGCGGGAGCTGCTGCGGGACCGGCGAGAAAAGCCGGAGCGTATAGTGGGGATGCTGGCGCAGGCGATTAGGCTGATCTGGCAGACGAAGCTGCTGGTGGAGCGGGGATGGAAGCCCAATCGGGAGCCGGACGCGGAGACCGTCGCCATGCTGCCGCAGGACGATCGGAAGAACGCGCTGGCGCAGTTCAAGCGGCGGCCGTGGCAGGTGTCGCGAACGGTCGCGCAGTCGCAGGCCTTGTCCTGGGGCCAGCTAACGCGAGCCATACACGCGCTGCATGGCTGCGACCTGGCGATCAAGAGTATTCAGGGGAAGGTGAACGATCCGGCGACCGCGGTGGAGCTGGTGGTGGTGCAGCTATGCACCGATCTGGAGATGCCGGTGTGGGAGGGGCCGAAGGCCTGGGTGTCGTGACCCTCGGTCGCGGCTGGGGCGGGCTCACCGATAGGCGGAGGGCCGCGCGTACTGCTTCCGCACCTTGGTGAGGGGGGCGCCAACGAGGGCGATGCGGTCGGGGCGGTATTCGCCCAGGCCGCGCTCGGCGCAGAGGCGCAGGTGCTCGACTTCGGTGGGGTCGATACCCATCACCATCGCGCCTACGGCATCCGCGGCCACCACGTCGCTCCCGGCGACGATGACGTTGGTCTCCACGGGGGAGCCGGAAGTCTCGTGGCGCTCCGCGCCTATCAGGCCGTCGATCACGCACAGCTTGGGGCGGAGCGCGGTGGCGAGGTCGCACAGGCGCTGGTCGAGATTGCGGTGCATCAGCGCCTTGTCGGGGAAGACCGCGCCCATCAGGTTCTTGAGGCCGAGCGTGACATAGGCCATGCTGTGGCACTTGAGCTTCGGCAGGGTGACCAGGCAGTCCGCCTCCACCACGCTGCGCGCGAGCAGCACGCGCTTGAGGGAGAAGGCGTTGGGGATCTCGACTTCGACCTGGTCGTCGTCGTAGAGGTTGAGCAGCCGCACCCCGAGCCGCTCCGCGATCTCGGGCAGGCCCACCATTTTGAAGGCGCGGTCGGTGCGCTCCCGCTCCCAGGTGCTCTCCGCGATGGTGACGTCTTTGACGCCGAGCTCCAGCAGCCATTCGGCGACGGCCTCGATGACACGGGGGTCGGTGGTGACGCCGTCTTCGGGCGGGATCGGCTCCACGTAGTTCGGCTTGAGCACCACGCGGTCGCCGGGCGCCACGAGC
>CAZWRO010000133.1:2950-6104 GCA_964635365.1 uncultured bacterium
AACATGATACCCAACGCGGGGCGAGAATGGAGGCTCCGGCTATCGGCGCATGCGTACGCCGGCCACAAATAGATTATCCGCTCCGACGTCGCGCACGCCCGCCAGCAGCCCCCACTCCGAGCGCCCCAGCACAAAGGGCACATCGGCGAGGACGTCGCCGCGCAGGTCGTTGGGGTCGAAGATATCGACGGAGAGGGTGCTCTCGCGGGGCAGCGGCACATCGATGCCGAAGCCCAAGCGCGAGCGCACCAGCCCGTAGCGGACCAGACCGAGGCTCTGCCTGTCGGCGACCTGGATGTTGACGGTGCTCTCCTCCCCGATGTCGTCGATGCCAACGCGCAGGAAGCGCCCTTCGCTGGTGCTGAAGTCGAGTCGGCCGGAAGAGATCACGCGGTCGGCCTCCCCGCTGTACAGCACGTCGAAGGCGGCGTTGACCTCCGGCGGGCGCAGGCGCTCGCGGAGGGTGGTGGCGGTGGCGACGATGTTATCGGCCTCGCGGGCGACGCGGGGCACCGTCGGCGCGGCCGCGCGGAGCTCGCCCGAGAATACCTGGAGGTCGTCGCCGATCTGCTGCATGGACTGCGTGGCGGCGTGAAGGGCGGCGATGGTGCCGCGGAGTTGCTCCTGCGACTCGGGGTCGGCCAGCACGTCGGCCAGGCCGGCCAGCAGGCGGTTCGCGTTTTCGGCCGTCTCCCGCGCCTGGCGCGCGGTTTCCTCGAAGTCATCGAGGGTGGAGCCTTCGGTTACGCGGCTGCGCAGCTCCGAGGTGGCGGCCTGCAAGTCGGCGGCGGCGGTGTTCAGGGTGGTGAGGGCGCCCACCATCTGGGGCCTGGATTCCTGGGCGATGGTGGCGGTGGACTCGGCCAGCTGGGTGGTGGCGTCGGCGGCGTCGGAGAAGCTGGTGAGGGCGCGTCGAATCCCGTCCAAGATCTCTTGGTCGGAGAGGACGCTCTCCAAGCGGCTCGAGGTGCGATTGAGGTTTTCGAGCACCCGGCTGCCCGCGGCCACCAGCTCCGCCATGCCGGGGGTGGTGATGCCTTCGATCTGGCCTCGGTCCTTGAGCAACCGCGCCTCCCCCTCGAACGGCTGAGGCACGACCTCGATAAAACGCTCGGCGATGATGCCGGCGACGGCAATCTGGAAGGTATAGTGCGTGTAGAGTTCATACTGCCGCTGGACGGCGAGGGTGGCGCGCGCCCGGAGGGAGGGGGTGATCTCCACCGCGCGCACCTCCCCGATCTTCACGCCGACCATGCGCACGGGATCGCCGCGCTGGAGGCCGCGTGCGTCGTCGAAGGTGACCTGGACGGTGTAGGTGTTGGCGGCCCCGCGGTAGCCCTGGACATGAACGAAGTAGACGAACAGCAGGGCGACGGCAAGCACCGTGATGAGGCCTACTTTCAGT
Source organism: uncultured bacterium (assembly GCA_964635365.1). GTDB lineage: Bacteria > Armatimonadota > Hebobacteria > Hebobacterales > Hebobacteraceae > CAZWRO01. Next base: position 4,356 of record CAZWRO010000133.1, read on the forward strand.
TCGGCGCCGGTACGCATGAGACTCCCTCCCGCTTACTGCCCGGCCTTGTCGCTCAAGGGCCCGTCGGGGCTTCCGGACAGGAATTGACTGATGGCTGCGTCGGAGGTCCGCTCCAGCTCGACCATCGGCGCCACGGCCAGGAAGCGCCCTTTATGCAGGACGGCCGCCCGGTCCGAGATGCGCCGGAGACTCTGGACGTCGTGAGAGACGATGAGAGAAGTGACGCCCACCCGATCCCGAAGCCGACTGATGAGGGCGTCGGTGGCGGCCGCCGAGATGGGATCGAGGCCGGCGGTAGGCTCGTCGTAGAGCATGATGCTTGGCTCCAGGGCCAGCGCGCGGGCGATGCCGATGCGTTTGCGCATGCCCCCGGAAAGTTGGGCGGGCAGTAAGTCTTCGGTTCCGGCCATGTCCACCATTTCCAGCAGTTGTTGCATCCGCCCCGCGACCTCGGCGGCCGGGAGGCGCCGGTGCTCCAGCAAGCCGAAGGCCACGTTCTCGCCGACGGTCATGGAATCGAACAGCGCGGCTCCCTGGAAGACCATGCCCATGTCGGCGCGGACGGCTCCGAGGTCTTGTTCTCCGAGAGAAGTGATCTCCGCGCCGTTGATGCGAATGGAGCCGCTGGTGGGGCGGATGAGGCCCATGATCAGCCTCAGGACCGTAGTCTTCCCGGTGCCGCTGCGGCCCATGATGGCCACAATCTCGCCGCGCCGAACGGTCAGGTCAAGGCCGTCCAGGAGGGCCTCGCCATTAATCGAGTAGTGCAGCTTCTCGAGCTGGATGGGCGGGCCGTCGCCTTCGCCCGTCTCCCGGGCGGAAGACCGCAGATCGTCGTCGCCGGGCTGGATTGGTGGGCGGTTGTCCATGTGCCTATCCCACGGGGAAGATGATGGTCGTGAGCAGTAGGTTCGCCGCGTAGATGAGGACGATGCTAATCACCACCGCGCTGATCGTGGCGCGACCCACGCCGGCCGCGCCTCCGGTGGTTCGCAGCCCCTGGCGGCAGCCAACCAGGGCGATGATGAGGCCGAACACCACGGCCTTGAGGATGCCGCCGAAGAGATTCTGCGGCGTGAGCCAGCGCTCCACGGAGGTGATGTATTCGCCCGAACTCACGCCGAACTTGGCGGACAGCAGGAAGGCTCCGGAGATGCCGGCCGCGTCGGCCACCACGGTGAGGAGCGGAAGCATGATCACGCAGGCGATGAGCCGGGGAACGACCAGGAAGCGAACGGGGTCGACGGCCAGGGCCCGCAGGGCGTCCACCTGCTCGGTCACGGTCATGGTGCCCAGCTCCGCGGCGTAGGCCGAGCCGATGCGAGAGGCCACCACGACGCCGCAGAGCGCGGGCCCCAGCTCCTTGGCCATCGCCACCGCGGTGCCGCCGCCGAAGTAGCTCGTCGCGCCGAAGCGCACCATGTAGGTGGCGGTGTGCCATCCCCAGGCCATGCCGACGAAGAAGAGCGTTACGATGACGATGGGGAGCGAATCGGTGCCGGCCACGGCCATCTGGTGCAGGGTTCGGCGGAGACCCCACTGCCCCCGGAGGAGATACCCGAGCGACTGTTTGACCAGCAGCACCTGGTCGCCGGTAAACACCAGCGCGGCGAGCACTTGACGCCCGATGGCCGTGAGCATGCGGCACTCCTCACTGGTCCACAGACAATACTTACTTACACATAGCTAGGAAATACTTGTGAAGGCGCAAGTCGGAGGTCAGCTCCGGATGAAAAGAAAGCGCCAGCA
>CAZWRO010000134.1:0-6048 GCA_964635365.1 uncultured bacterium
GGTGGCCGCGCTGGCCCTCGCCGCAGGGGCCGGCTATGTCGAGGCCGCAAAGCTCGCCAACGCCGCCGGCGGCGTGGTCTCTCGCTTCGTCGGAGTGCACAGCCCCGAGCCGCGCGAGCTCGTGGACTGGTTGGAGACTCGTCCCTCCTAGCGGCCGCGCCGGGAACTGCGAAACCGCTCCGCCGCCGCCGATGCCGCCTTGCCCCCGTCTTCCAACTCCACGACATACCCCCGCGCCTATTTCCCATGACCCGGCGGCGGCGCAGGGGACCGCCCGCCGCGCACGGAATTCAGCCTCAGAGGTGACGCCAGTGGCGGGCGGCGGCTACGACCTGGAGGCGATCCGGCAACGGGCTGACATCGTGGAGCTCATCTCCCCTCACGTCGCCCTCCGCAAGCGGGGGAAGCGGCTGGTGGGGCTTTGCCCGTTCCACCAGGAGCGCACCCCCTCCTTCACCGTGGACCCCGAAACCGGCCTCTGGCATTGCTTCGGATGCAAGGCCGGCGGCGACCTCTTCCGCTTCGTCGAGATGATCGAGAAGGTCACCTTCGCCGAAGCCGTCGAGCACCTGGCGCGGCGGCTTGGGGTGGCTCCGAGGCAGCCCGCCGACGCCGCCCGGCAGCGCCAGCGCGACCGCCTGCTCGAGCTTCACGAAGAAGCCGAGCGCTTCTTCCAGGCCCAGCTTCAAACACGGTTCGGCAAGAAGGCGCTCTCCTATATCGAACACAGAGGCGTGTCCTCGCAGGCCATCGACGACTTCGCGCTGGGCTATGCGCCGGACTCTTGGGACTCGCTGCTGAAGGTGATGGAGAAGCGAGGTTTCCCCGGGGAGGAGCTGGTCCGCGCCGGCCTGGCGGCGCCGCGCGAGGGAGGCTTCTACGATCGCTTCCGAGATCGCCTCCTCTTCCCCATCCGGGATGCCGGCGGCCGCGTGGTCGCCTTCGGCGGGCGGGCGCTATCCGAAGAGCAGACCCCCAAGTACCTCAACTCCCCCGAAACGCCCATCTTCCAGAAGGGCCGACTGCTCTACGGCTTCGACCGCGCCCGGCACGCGATGGGAGAGGCCAAGCGGGCGATCGTGGTGGAGGGATACCTCGATGTCATCGCCTGCCACGAAGGCGGCTTCGCGGAGACGGTGGCCACCATGGGCACCGCGCTCACCGCCGACCACGTCGAGGTGCTCAGGAGGCGGGTCTCGCACTTGATGCTCGCCTTCGACTCCGACTCCGCGGGGATGACCGCCGCGCTGCGCGCGCGCGAGCTCTTCGCCGCGGCCGCGCTTTCCGTTCGCGTGGTCACGGTTCCGGAAGGCGCCGATCCCGATGAGGTCATCCGAAATCAAGGCCCCGAGGCCTTCCGCGCGCTGGTCGACGACGCCCTGCCCATGATGGAGTGGGAGCTGACTCGCATTCTCGCCAAAGCGGAGGGCGGCGACGAGCGCGCGCGTATGGAGATCTTCCAGGAAGCGACATCGGCGCTCGGGCGCTTACCCGGAAGTGTGGAAAAGGAATACTACATCCGGTGGCTTGCCCGGCAATGGGGCAGCGATTCGCCCGAACGAACAGGCTCCATGGAGTCCGCCATCCGGGACCAACTTGCGCGGGAGTCCGCAAGGAAGGCCGGCGGCGGCCGGCGAATGAAGAGGACCGCTCCCAACGAGGAGCCTGTCAAGAAGCAGGCCCCCGGCAGGCCCCCGGCAGGCCGGCTTCAGGCCGGATTGCTGGCCGCCTTCCTCACGGAAGGGGACTTGGCGGCCCGGCACGCTCCGAAGCTGGAGCCCGAAGACTTCACAACCGAAGAGCAGCGAAGTGTCTTCGCCGCCATCTGCCGCCTGCTCGACGGGGGAGAGGCGATAACGCCCCAGACGGTGCTCGCGGAGCTGGCCCCTGAAGCCAGGGGCGCCTTGGCCGAGCTGGCCATGAGCGAGCTGTCCCCCGAGAACGCCGGCGAAGCGGCTGAGAGCGCCGTCCGGCGCCTGGTGGAGGGCCGCCTGTTGCGCCGGGAGGCCGGGCTGCGGCAGCGCCTGGAGCAGGCCGGCTCCGAAAGCGACCGGGAGGCCATCTTGAGGGATCTGAGCGAGTCCAGGCGGCAGCGGTCGGAGCTGGCCGGGCAGCGAATTGTCGGCGAGACGTGAGCCTCGCCGCCGTGTGGCCGTCTCGTGCCGGCCGTGTGGCCGCGGTGGATACATACAGGAGTGTAGGAAACCAGAGCAGGCATACGGCCTGGCGACGCAGAAGTCGATTATGGGGTAACGGGTATGGCGCGACGTCGTGATGTGAAACAATCCGCGGAAGTGCAGAAGCTGCTCGAACAGGGTCGCAAGAAGGGCGGCGTTCTCACTTACGAAGAGATCAACGATACGCTCAACCAGGAGCGCATCGATCCCGATCAACTCGACGACATCCTTCAGCTGGTCGATGACGAAGGCATACGCGTGATCGAGAAGTCCGACAGCACCGAGCGCCATCAACAGGCCCGCGAAGCCCCCAGCCGCGGGGGCGCGCGCACGGCCGTCGCCCAAGCCGAAGTGCCCGCCGTCGAGGGCATCCCCCCCGACGACTCGGTGCGGATGTATCTGCGTGAGATCGGACGCGTCCAGCTTCTCACTTCGAGGGAAGAGGTGGACCTCGCGAAGCGGCTCGAGCGCGCCACCGTCCTCAGCAAGTTGCAGTCCGTCTGGGACTATAGCATGGAAGTGCTCGACCGCGAGCCGCGCTTCTCCGACATCACGCGTGCCATCGAGAGCATCTCCGACGCCGACCTGCGACAGGAGATCGGGATCATCGATCACGTCCTCAAGCGCCTGGCCTCGCGGGGCGCCGACGTGGGCGCCTTGTCGCCCGAGGAGGTGCACAAAGAAGTCCAGTTCCACCTCAGCCATCGCCTGGAGGAGCTCAAGGCGAAGCGCATTCTCATGCTTCGCGACTACGCTGCCCCTGAAGAGGAGGGCGCTCGCATCGGCAAGGCCGAACTCCAGCGCGCGCTCGCCGAGCATCGGCAGCGCGGCGAGCTCTACCGCCGACTGCGCCGCCGGCTTCAGATGCGAAGGCTGCGGCGCGATCTCTTCATCCGCAACGTCTGGGAGGCCTTCCGCCCGGACGCTCACAGAGAAGAGGAGGGCGGCCCGCCCGAAGACCCCGACATGGCCGGACGCTACGACGCCCCCGCCATCCTCGACATCTCCGCCGCGCAGCTTCGCCGCAACCTGCGCGCGCTGACCTTGTCGCGCCAAAAGGTTGGCACTCCGCCGCGGGAGCCGACTCTGCGGGAGATCGGCCGCAAGGGCGACATGTCGGCGGAGAAAATCAAGGACGTCCTCGACTGGACCCACGACATCTTGTCGGCGGGTCGGGCGGCCAAGCAGAAGCTCACCGAGGCCAATCTCCGCCTGGTGGTGAGCATCGCCAAGAAGTACAGCGGGCGCGGCATGTCCTTTCTCGACCTCATCCAGGAAGGCAACATCGGGCTCATTCGCGCGGTCGAGAAGTTCGACTACCGCAAGAAATTCAAGTTCTCCACCTATGCCACCTGGTGGATACGCCAGGCCATCACCCGCGCCATCGCCGATCAGGGCCGCACTATCCGCATCCCCGTCCACATGGTCGAGACCATCAACAAGCTCGTCAAGATCTCCCGCCAGCTTCACCAGGAGCTGGGCCGCGAGCCCAGTTGGGAAGAGATGGCGGAAGAGATGGAAGGCCCCTTCAGCACCCCCGAGGACCGCCGGAAGTCCGTCCAGCGAATCACCGAAATCTTCCGCATCGCCCCGGAGCCCCTCTCCCTGGAGACGCCCATCGGCGAAGAGGAAAACTCACACCTCGGCGACTTCATCGAAGACCAAGATGCAGTCTCCCCCGCCGACGCCGCCTCCACCCTCGTGCTGCGCGAGCAGCTCGAGAGCGTGCTCGACACCCTCACCGAGCGCGAGCGCGACGTCCTCAAGCTCCGCTTCGGCCTCGACGACGGCTACCAGCGCACCCTCGAAGAGGTGGGCCGCATCTTCAAGGTAACGCGAGAGCGAATTCGACAGATCGAGGCCAAGGCGCTCAAGAAGCTCAAGCACCCAAGCCGCAGCTGCAAGCTGCGCGACTACCTCGACTAACTCAGGCCGCCCCCGGCCCGGAGGCAAGATGCAAACCGTCCTCTCCGCCAGGAAGCATCACCTCATCGCGTTCTCGGCCTTCGCCCTCCTGCTGTCGGCTCTCTGCTGCGCCGCCTCGGCGCAGGAGTTGGAGTCGAAGCGCGAAGGGCTGCTCATCCAGGAGGTTCCGGTGGTCGTGGACTATGCCACCACGGCCTCTCCCGAAGACCTCAAGCTGCCCTTCTACTCCGGCGCCGAAGTCGCGAGCAGCTTCTCCTACACGGTAACCACCCGCGAGGACGAGCTGATCGTTTCCTACAGCAGCGCGCTGCTGACCAGCCCCGACGCCCCCGAGCGCGTCGCGCAGGCCTACGCCGAGCTACTTCCCGGCGCGCCGCCGGCGGAGCGAGTGGAAGATGAAGCCGGCGCCCGCTACGTCATCGCCCTGAGCGCCGACGGAGAGGTGCGGGTCGTCGCCATCACCGCGCACGAGTCCGGGTCGCACATTCAGCTCATACGCGCCAGCGAGCCCAACCCCCCACCGGCCATGACCGAGCCGCGCCAGCCGCGAATTCCTCAGCACCCCATCGAGCCCCGCCAGCGACGCTTCCGCGGCCGCGGCGGGCTGGCCTGAGACGCGCGGCCAACTGTCCTCACCCTGCAAAACCTTGACCACAGGTTCCGTCTCTGTTACGATTCCAGTTAGATTCCAGTAGGAATCCAGGATGATTCCAGTAACACCGGAAACGGCTCTCTCCGGCCCATTCCGGTCTTTCTCTGTTTATGGGGCCATGGTCAAGTGGGAAGACGCGTCCCTCGCACGGACGAATCGGGGGTTCGAATCCCCCTGGCTCCACCAAGTCCTGCCCCGGCTGGACGCCGCTCCGGAGCAGGCTCTCTCCTCCGCCGCCACGAAGTAACTCCGTTGGTCCCATGTCCCGCGAGCTCCGTCACCTGAAGACCCTGGAGGAGGCCCGTCGCCTGCTTTGGGAGGCGCTCCCCGAGCGGCTCCGCGAGGGCCGCTTCGGCGGCCGCGACACGCCCCTCGCAGAGGCCGTCGGCCTCGTGCTGGACGAGGACGTCACCTGCCCCGCCGACCTCCCTCCCTTCGACCGCTCCATCATGGACGGCTACGCGGTCCGCGCGGAGGACACCTTCGGGGCCTCCGAAGGGCTCCCGGCCTACCTCAAGCTGGCCGGCGAGGTGCGCATGGGAGAAGCCCCCGACTTAGCGCTTTCCCACCAGCAAGCGGCCGCCATCCCGACCGGCGGCATGCTCCCGGAAGGGGCCGACGCCGTCGTCATGGTGGAGCACACCCAGCCCTGGGGCGACGACAGCATCGAGGTGCTGCGCCCCGTCGCGCCTGGGGAAAATCTCGTCCGGCGCGGCGACGACGTGACCGCGGGCCAGCCGGTGCTGCCCGCCGGCCACCGCCTGCGCCCGCAGGACATCTCCGCCCTCGCCGGCCTCGGCCGCGCGCAAGTGCGCGTGCGGCGGCCGCGCATCGGCGTGCTCTCCACCGGCTCCGAGCTGATCCCCCACACCAGCCCCGCCGCGCCGGGGCGCATCCGCGACATGAACGGCCCGGCCCTGCAGGCCGCCGCGCGGGCCCTGGGAGCCGAGCCGGTAGACCTCGGCCTGGTGCCCGACGAAGCGGAGGCGATTCGCGCCGCGCTGCGCCGCGGAATCGAGCAGTCCGACCTCGTCCTCGCCTCCGGCGGCACCTCCGTCGGCGTGGAAGACGTGATCCACGAAGTCATCGACTCGCTGGGGTTGCCGGGAGTGCTCGTCCACGGGCTCGCGGTAAGGCCCGGCAAGCCCGTCATCATCGGCCTCGTGGGCGAGGTGCCCATCTTCGGCCTGCCGGGTCACCCCAAGTCCTGCCTCGTCATGTTTCGGGAAGTGGTCGCCCCGCTGCTCAATGCAAGCAGCCACGCAGAGGTGCCGTCGCCGACAACCCTCCGCG
>CAZWRO010000135.1:0-2506 GCA_964635365.1 uncultured bacterium
GGCGGCTTCCGAGCGCGTCCCATCGCTATGTGACATGGGCAGAGTTTCCTGAGATGCGGCCCCAACTGAGCGCCGGGTCGACTTCCCGTTGCCGAACACTTTTCGCAGATAGATGACCTGCTCGGTGGGGCGCGTCCCGTGCTGGTCAGGCAGAAGCCCGGATGCCTCCACGACACCGCGCCCCCAATCTCTGTAGCCCAATCGCTCGTAGAGGGAGCGCGCGCGCGCGTTCCCGATGTTCACACCAAGGCACACTTCCCGGAACCCGCGCGCGCGGGCCATCTGCTCGGCGGCAGCGATCAGTCGCCTCCCAATGCCCTGGGATCGGTATTCGGGGAGGACGACGATACCGTTCAACTCAGCATGTCCGGCGAGGTGCTGCTGTGCGATCGGAGATTCCTCCGCCCCCTCCCACCTGAGATCCAGGTGTCCCACGGGGACTTCTCTCAGCCAGGCGATTAGGTAAGTGCTGCGGCCGTCCTGCTGTCTCGCGAACCGAAAGGCGTGGACACGAGAGGTGCCCGATGAGAACTGGCGCGCCAAGAGGTCGATGTCAGGTTCGCTGCAGATTCGAATGCATAGGTCATCATGCATGTTGCGACTCCGATCGAGGGGTTCGCTTGGTCTACGCTCCCGACCTTCCGGTCTGGCCGCGGTGTAGACCCCGCCGCAGCTGCCTACTCGGGGAGCGCACCCAACCCCCACACGGACACCGGCAGCCCGTCGGCGAACTTCGGCTGCTCGGCGCTTGACACTCACACGGAGCCACCGCGCCTCGGCTGGCCGGCGGGTTCGGGGCCGTGTGACTGAGCCGCGCCGAGCAGTGTTCACAGATTCTTCGCAATTCGGAAACGCTTAGGAAGCAACTAGATGTTACATACAGTTATAGGAGACATATCATTAGAAACCATTGGAGGGTAATGATGGCAGGTAGAGTGTGCGCGCTCCTGGGCTGCGTGTTGTTGCTGACACTTCTTGGGTTTTGCTCGGTGGCTGGCGCGGAAGAGGAATCGGCCGCCGTTGGGCTGCCCGAGGTGGCACCTGCGCCCGAGACCGAATCCGACGTCGGCCCGCAGGAAACCGAGGCGATCCCGGAGATTTCCGTCGAGGTCGTCGGCGTCCGAGAAGGCCTCCTGTCCATCTCGCCGGCCCCCGGCGAGGTGGTTGTTGCAGTTGATGCCCAAGAGATCGAAGACGCCGGGGCGCAGACAGTGGCCGACGCGCTGGTTCTCACTCCGTCTGTCTTCATCAGGCACCAGGGAGCCCGCTACGAAAACAGACTCTCCATCCGGGGCGCAGCTCCGCGGCTCGTGCTACTTGATGGTATCCCGATTGCGCGGGAGGGGTATACTGGACTGGGCGGTGGCGCCGGCGGCAAGGAAGCCGGGTTCGCCGGCCGCATCCTCTATACATTGCCGGCCGACGTAATCGAGCGCATCGACGTCATCAGGTCCGTCGGAACCGTCGTTTACGGGCCTACGGCCGGCACTGGGGCGGTGATAAACATTGTCACAAAGGAACCCGATGCCGGCGAGCAACTCAACGTGGCTACTACCTACGGATCCTATGGCCGACATACTAGGCGACTCTATGCCGGCGCCAGCGACGGGCGGCTTTCGTATCTCGTCACGGCGGGCACGGAATATGCCGAGTCTCATCTCCCTCTGGGAGAGCGACGCTTCAACGATATCTTCACGCGGCTCATCCACGACGAGGAAGATGGCTCGAGACTCGTCGTCGAGTACTTCTCCCTCGACGGGCACCGGACATTGGACTTGAGCCAAGACTTCTCCATAGTGCCGGCTAGGTACTGGCGCATCAATCCTTGGGAAGAGGACTTCGCCAACATTGTATATAGTAAGGCGATCAGTGACGAAGAAACCCTGGATTTCGTCTTCTATGGACGCAACCGAGAATTCGTCACCAATCTCTATACAAATGACAGCTTCAGTCGTGTCAAGCGCAATTGGCTGGAGAGCCAGGACGACTTAGGCGCCGACCTGCGCTATAGCGTCCGACATGACGATGGTCGGATGACTCGCACGGGTCTGCAATGGTCCAAGATCACCTCTGACACCATCGACACGACGTACATTGGCTCCGGTGGCCCCTTGCCCAAGCCCCGGGTGCTCGCCATCTCCGATCAGCGCGCGTGCAAGAGCCTTTTCTGGGCGCAGACGATTCCACTCCGCAGCCGGCTGCGGGCGAGCCTGGGGGCTCGGTACGACGACCCAACCGACTATGATGGAGCGTTCACTGTGTCCGCCGGACTCGAAGCTGACGTCTCCGATCAGTCAACGTGGCATATGCACGTCGGCACTGGGCGGGAAAACCCAACTCCCACAGACGGCGACGTACTGCGGGGGACCAGGCCGCTGCAGGCAACGACTTTGAGCGCGGAAACCGGCTGGATGGTACGCCCCGATTCGGCCTCGCGTTGGGAGGTCAACGCGTTCTGGTCTCGCACGGAAGATGCACGCATTCTCTACAACGATCCCCCGGGGGC
>CAZWRO010000135.1:2606-5894 GCA_964635365.1 uncultured bacterium
CTCGCTGTTCGTGGACAATCTTCTCGACTCGGACTACGAGACGATGCCCGCCTTCCCCCGACCGGGCCGCAACTACTTGCTGAGCTACAGCCAATCTCTGTGAGCTTCAGCTAACTTGCTGTCTGATCGGTGGTCGATCACTGGCTAAGGAGTAAGAGAATGTGGGAGCTTATCAAGCAGGGCGGAGTCGTGATGTACCCACTCGGCCTGTGCTCTCTGATAACCGTCGCGATCCTCATCGAGCGGGTCTGGCGCTTTCGGGACGCCGACCGGGATCCTCAGACTGTCGTGGAGAGCGCGCGTAGCGCGTTGAGCCGGGCCGGGACTGACACGGCCGCATGGCACGACGAACCTGCACCCGCGGTGCGCGTGGTCGGCACGGCGATTGGTAATCGCAGTGCCGGCAGGACCGCGATTGAACAGCACATGGAAGCCACGCTTGCCGCAGAGAACCTCCGCCTGAGTTCACGCCTCAGCGTCGTAGGTACGATAGGCAATGTCTCGCCATTCATCGGTCTCTTCGGCACCGTCCTGGGGATCATCCGCGCGTTTCGTGACATCGGGGAGGTCGGCGCGGCCGGTCCTGCCGTGGTGGCCGAGGGCATCTCGGAGGCGCTGGTTGCCACCGCCTCCGGCCTCTTTGTGGCGATCACGGCCGTGATCGTGTACAACTTCCTGCTGACCTGGCAGACTCGACTCTCGCGACGGGCCGAGATCGTTGCCGGGGAAGTACTCAACCTCGTCGCACCCGAGGCGTGATCGTGGCGCTCAATCGGAAGCCGAAAGATGCCTCTATTATCTCCGAGATCAACATCACTCCGCTTACCGACGTGATGCTGGTCCTGCTCGTCATCTTCATGGTGACGGCGACGTCTCTGATTGCCGAGCCAGTTATGCAGGTCGAACTCCCGTCGGCGGTAAGCGGGGAATCGACCGCACCTGGGAATGCGGAGATCACCGTTATCGTTGACCGCGATGGGCGGCTGCTTGTCCAGGATCAGGCGGTCTCGGCTGGGCAGTTCACCCAATCGCTTCTCGATGCCGCGCGCAGGCTGGATGCCGAACGTAAGGTCGTGGTCGTGCGCGGCGACCGCGAAGCGGCCTACGGCCAGATCATCTGGATAATGGACAGTGCGCGATTGGTCGGCCTGCGCCACGTCTCGCTGGTTACGCAGGAGCCCGAGTAGGGCACCGAAATGACGGGCCATGGAGTAGTGAGTAATGCAACGTTCGGCGGTCGCTCTGCGAGCCATCAATCAATCTGACCACCGGTTGCTCGCCGCGCTTTTCATATCCGCCCTTCTGCACGCGGGCGCGTTCTTCGCGGCGGTTCACTTGGGCGGCTGCGTCTGTCACTACAGGCACGTTGTCTGCCCCCAGCACTGTATTGTCGCTGTCGACGAGGAGCAGAGGATAGACCTTCAGCTCGCCGCCGAACAGCCGCCCCCACCACCGCCCCCCGCGCCCGAAAGACCCAATCCCGAACCAACGGTGATGGTCGCCAGTCCTAAACCCGAAGCGCCACCGGCCGCGCCCAAGGCGGGTCAGATCGTGCTGCCGCCGGAGGCGCTGGTAGAAGCTTCAGAGCCGCAAGGCGAGATCGTCCTCGATGCTCCAAGTCTTCCTGAGGAAGCCGTCGTCGTGGAAGGCGAGGCCGCCGCCCCTTTCATCGCTACGGCTGAGATCTTCAGCCGGGTCGAGGGCCTCGTCTGGGGCGCACCCGGCACCTTTGGCCTTGGCGGGACCGGAGAAGCAACCGGCACTGGCGGCTTCGGGAGCGCGACAGAAGGTGGCGGTCGGGGAGGTTCCGATCAGTCGCCGGCGCCGGTGTCGCCGGTCGCGGAGCCCGCCGCGCCGCGGGGTCCGACCCGCCCTCCGAGGGTAAGCAACTGGACAGACCCGCCGTATCCAGAGCAGGCCCGCCAACAGGGAGTCGAGGGCGAGACTGTCCTTCGGCTGTCGGTGGCCGCCGATGGCAGGCCGGAAGATGTCCGCATATACCGATCCTCAGGACACCGTGCGCTCGACGCCGCGGCGGCAGCGCACGCGAGAGAGCGATTACGGTTTTCGCCGGCTCTGGAAGACGGGGAACCGGTTCCGATGACGATCACCTTTAGGGTGAGATTTCGCTTGGTGAACACCTGATCCGATGACCGCAACCACAATCTCCTTAGCGTCAACCTTGCTCGGCGAGCATCCATGCTACACGGAGTCCGCGGCCCGCACGTCGGGACGAATGCATCTGCCCGTCGCGCCCGCGTGCAACTTGGGATGCAACTACTGTGAGCGCGCCGTAGGTGTCAGGGCCGCCGCCTATAGAGGGCCGGGCTCGTCCAGGAGCATCCTCTCGCCGCGGGCGGCGTCCGCACTGGCGGACCGGGTCGCCGGCTTCGGCTGGCTTCGCGTGGTCGGCATTGCCGGGCCGGGAGAGCCGCTCGCAAATCCGGAAACCTTCGAGACGCTCCGAGTCGTTCGCGCGACTCACCCCGACCTCATTCTCTGCTTGAGCACCAACGGCCTCAACCTCGAGCAGTCGCTCCCCGAGCTTCTCCGCGCGGGCTTGAAGGCGCTGACCGTCACCATCAACACCACGTCGCCGGAGACGGCCGCTCGGCTCTATGCGTGGGCGCACATCGACGGACGTCGCGTCACCGGAGAGGCCGCGGCGCCGGAGATCCTCCGGCGTCAGTGGCGCGGCCTGGCGGCTGCGGCCGAGGCCGATCTCCTGATCAAAGTCAACTCCGTGCTCATCCCCGGGGTCAACCCCCAGGACCTCCCGGCCGTGGCCCGCGACGCCGCCTACCTCGGCGTGCATCGTCACAACATCATGCCCCTCATCCCCCGCGGGCGAATGCGCAGTCTGAGGCCGCCGACCCAGCACGAGATGGAAGCTGTCAGGGAGGAGTGCGCCCAATGGCTTCCTCAGTTCCGAGGATGCACTCAGTGTCCGGCGGACGTCATCGAACCCCCAAGCTCCGCGAGAGGAGGCATCCCGTGCGCCGGCCAGTGCTGCGGAAGCAGCAGCCGAAGCCAGTGAGCGCTGGTGGAGATGTGACTCGCCGCGATTTCTTGCGGGTCACGGCCGGGGCGGCAGCGACGTCTCTGCTGGCCGGCTGTTCCCTCCCCGACGTGACGAGCCGGCCCAAGCTCGTGGTGTGGTCCTGCGGCGGCAATTACGATTTCCTTCTCGAGTTCAACCGGCGCTTCGAGCAAGACGCCGGCTGTCGAGTCACTTACACTTCAGCTCCGGTCGAACATCTCATCTCGATCCTGGCCTCCCGCCCCCGC